>JBNAKH010000095.1:0-2306 GCA_052047495.1 Candidatus Pelagibacter sp. | reverse complement strand
AGAAGCACTCATATTAGTTCAGATTATTTTTATCGATATAATCTTGGCAGCAGATAATGCAATCATCATTGGCTTGATTGCTGCTAATTTTGCACCAAAACATAGAAGACAGATTATTTTATGGGGAGTGGTTGGTGCTTTAATATTTAAAGTTATTTTTGCATTGTTTGCCACATACTTATTTGAATTTTACTTTATCAAAATTTTAGGTGGTTTACTTTTAATTTGGATAGTTAACGATTTAAGAAAAGATCTTTTTGAAATAAAAAAAGTAAAATCACCAACGAAAAAATCAAAGGAACCGTCGTACATTCAAAGTGTTTATAAAGTTTTATTTGCAGATATTACAATTAGTTTTGACAATGTCATAGGTGTTGTTGGCGCTGCTAAAGGTAATTTTGGCTTCATGATATTTGGACTAGTTTTATCAGTAATTCTAACAGGAGCAATGGCGACATATCTTGCAAATTATATTCAAAAACATTTATGGATTGCCTATGTTGGTTTAGGTTTTATTCTTTTAGTAGCCCTTCAATTAGTAATTGGAGGTTTAGTGGACCTAGAAATTTTATCAATCAACGAACAATTTAAGAAATATTTTTAATACGAGTGTTTTTTAGTTGGATATTTCTTAGATCTTACCTCTAAAGCATATTTTCTTAATCCGGCATTGATATATTTTTTTACGTTTAAAAATTGTTTAACAAATTTTATTTTTGTTTGATTTAAACCAATTAAGTCATCCGTAACAAGAACCTGACCATCGCAATGAACAGATGAACCAATTCCAATTGTTGGGATATTCAAATTTTTTGTAATTTGTTTAGCTATTGGGGTTTTAATACACTCCAGGACAATCGCAAAAACTCCATTATTTTGAAGTAATAAAGCATCATTAATTAATTGATTGATTTCTTTTGTGGTCTTTCCTTTAGATTTAAATTTACCTTTGGTTGATTGAGGTAATAATCCAAGATGACCCATCACAGGAATCTTGTTTTTGGTTAATAATTTAATTTGATGAATTATTTTTTTTCCACCTTCTAACTTCACTGCATCACACTTGGTTTCCTTAATTATTTTTTTAGCATTCTTTAGAGCAGCGTTTGTTGTTGAATAGGTATTAAATGGCATATCAACAACCATTAAACTTTTTTTTACTCCAAGTCTCACGCTCTTAGAATGATTAATCATTTCTGTTAGAGTAACTTTTCTGGTAGTTGAATAATTGTATAATACTGAACCTAGCGAGTCGCCCACTAGTACAATATCAACATATTTATCTACCTCTTCTGCAATATTTTTTGAATACGCAGTAAGACAAACAATTTTAGATTTATTTTTTTTATTTATAATTTTTTTTATTTTTTTCATTCAAGCTCAATGGTGCTCGGCGGTTTAGATGTAACATCATAAACTACTCTATTTACTCCTCTTATGCTATTTACAATTTTATTCGAAATCATTTGTATAAATGATTTTTTGAAATCATAAAAATCAGCTGTCATTCCATCCTCAGATGTAATTGCTCTTAATAAACACAAATATTCATAAGTTCGATTATCACCCATGACACCTACTGTTTTGACTGGAAGCAATGCGGCGTAGGCTTGCCAAATCTTATTATATAAATTGTGCTCTCTTAAGGCTTGAATAAAATAATTATCAGCTTCTTTTAAAATTTTGATTTTTTCTTTAGTAATAATACCAGGCATTCTGATCGCCAGTCCAGGTCCTGGAAACGGATGTCTTGAAATAATTTCTTTACTAAGTTTTAATTCTAATCCTAATTTTCTAACCTCATCTTTAAATAAAAATTTCAATGGTTCTACCAATTTAAGTTTCATTTTCTTTGGTAAACCACCTACATTATGATGAGATTTAATCTTTGAGGTTTGGCTTCCAGTCACTGACTTACTTTCAATAAGATCTGGATAGAGCGTTCCTTGTGCTAAAAATTTTACATTTTTAATTCTTTTAGCGTATCTTTCAAAAATTTTGATAAATAAATTTCCAATTATTTTTCTTTTTTTCTCTGGGTCAGAAACATTGTTGAGCTTTCTCAAAAATTCATTCTCTGCATTTACATAAATTAGATTTATTTTCAATTTTTTTTTAAAAGTTTTAACTACTTGTATTTCCTCATTTTTTCTAAGAAGACCCGTGTTAACGAAGATACAAAATAATTTTTTACCAATTGCTTTATTCAATAGTTGAGCGACAACACTGCTATCAACTCCACCTGATAATGCGCATATTACTTTATTTTTACCGACTAAATTTTGAACATCTTTTATCAATTTAAT
>JBNAKH010000094.1:0-9672 GCA_052047495.1 Candidatus Pelagibacter sp. | reverse complement strand
TTGATAATATTCATAATCATCAAATCTCTACCACCTATATTAAGCTGGTTTGTTATTGATGCTAGTTTTGCAGGAGATACAAAAGATGTTTGTACGGGTTCTGGTGCATGCTGGACATATATTAAGGTTTGGATGAGAAGATTTATGTATGGAATGTATCCAAATGCAGAACAATGGAGAATTAATCTATCATTTGTAGCTTTAGTATTACTCGGCTCTGTTGGATACTTTGCGACTGATAAATTTAAGAAATATTTAACACTTTATTATGTAGTTATTTATCCTTTAATTGCGTTTTTATTTATCTTCTTTTTTATTTCAGGTGGCCCTGTATTTTTTGACTTTTCTTATGGAATTATTGCTGCAATTTTATCAATCATCATTGGTTTTTTTATTCCAAGTAAATTTAAGTTTTATTACTTTTTAATAGTTCCTTTAGCGCTTTATGTAATTTTGAAATATTTTCTTTTTTTTGAAGAATACATTGAGCTTGGAAAATTAGATGGTTTAAATTGGGTTGAAACAGGTGCGTGGGGAGGTCTGTCGCTAACATTTATAATTTCTTTTTTCTGTCTTATTTTCTGTTTTCCAATCGGAATGGCTTTTGCTCTTGGCAGAAGATCAGAATTTCCATTAATTAGATATATATCAGTTGGCTTTATTGAATTTTGGAGAGGTGTTCCATTAATAACAGTTTTATTCATGTCTGCCGTAATGTTTCCGATGTTTTTACCAGAGGACTTTTTCATTGATAAATTAGTAAGAGCCATAATTGCAATTTCTTTATTTGAGGCTGCATATGTTGCAGAAGTTATAAGAGGTGGCTTACAAGCTTTACCGAGAGGTCAATACGAAGCTGCAAAATCATTAGGTATGGGCTATTGGAAAATGCATATTTTCGTAATTTTACCACAGGCTCTTAAATTAGTAATACCAGGAATAGCAAATACTTTCTTGGCATTAGTAAAAGATACTCCATTAATTTTTGTTGTTGGATTATTAGAAATAGTTGGAATGTTAAATTTAGCTAAAACAAATCCGAAATGGTTGGGATTTGCTATGGAAGGGTATGTATTTGCTGCTATAATTTTCTGGATTATTTGTTATGCAATGAGTAAATATAGTTATAATCTAGAACAAAAATATAAAACCGATAGATAAAAATTTATGTCAGATAGTATTATTCAAATAAGTAATATGAATAAGTGGTTTGGTGATTTCCAAGTTTTAAAAGGAATAAATTTAGAAGTTAAACCAAAAGAAAAAATTGTTGTTTGTGGTCCATCTGGATCAGGAAAGTCAACATTAATTCGATGTATTAATAGATTAGAAGAGCATCAAGAAGGTAATATTGTTGTTGATGGAACTGAATTAACAGAGGATACAAAAAATATAGAGCAAATTAGAGCTGAAGTTGGAATGGTATTTCAACAATTTAATTTATTTCCTCACTTATCTATTTTGGATAACTGCACATTAGCTCCTATTTGGGTAAAAAAAATGCCCAAAAAAGAGGCTGAAGAATTAGCATTAAAACATCTAGAAAGAGTGCAAATTCTTGACCAATCACAAAAATATCCAGGTCAATTATCCGGTGGACAACAACAAAGGTGTGCAATTGCAAGAGCTTTGTGTATGGAGCCAAAAATAATGCTTTTTGACGAGCCTACATCTGCTTTAGATCCCGAAATGATTAAAGAAGTGTTAGATGTTATGGTAAATTTAGCAAAACAAGGAATGACTATGATTGTGGTTACCCATGAAATGGGTTTTGCAAAAGAAGTTGCAGATCAAATGATATTTATGGATGAAGGAATGATAGTAGAGAAAGCTGATACTAAAGAATTTTTTGCTAATCCAAAGAGTGATAGAACCAAACTTTTTCTCAGCCAGATACTATAGTTCAAGCTTATTTCAAGAAATATTTCTCAAATTATAGCTGAAGTAATGCTTGACATATTTCCCCTAATAAGGGTTTTTAGGCAAAAAAAATAAAAATTTATTGTTGCAGTAGGTATTAAAAACTAGTTCAATTAGTTTTTTAAAAAATTAAGAGGGGTCTTAATGGAAGATAATTTTAATAAGCATTTAGGCAATAAGCTTAAGCTTAGAAGACTAGCACTAGGTTTAACTCAAACTAAAGTAGCAAAAGCAATCAACGTCACATTTCAACAAATTCAAAAATATGAAAAAGGCACTAATGGAGTAAGTTCAATAAGGTTATTACAATTATCGAACTATCTTAAAGTACCAATTAATTATTTTTTTGAGGATTTTTCAGAATATCTTATAAATTTAGAGAAATCACAAGAAGGTCATATGAATGTAAATTATAACTTTTTAGTGAAAGTATATTCTGAACTAAATGCTGATCAAAAATTGAAATTTAATAAATCATTACAGGCAGGAAGTAACAATATTTCAAAGGTTGGATAATTTTTGGCTCCTCGGGCAGGACTCGAACCTGCGACCAATTGATTAACAGTCAACTGCTCTACCAACTGAGCTACCGAGGAATATTAAAATCTCAACTTACTTTTTTTTTTCACTAAAACAAGATTTTTTTTGGAGGCAACGCCCGGAATCGAACCGGGATACAAGGATTTGCAATCCTCTGCGTAACCATTCCGCCACGTTGCCATATGTTTTAGAAGATAGCTACATTGAGTTTTATATAAAATATTTGCAATTAGTCTATTAAATAACGTTCCAATTTGATTATTGTTAATTTAGATTATTAAATTATAAACTAATAACACCCATGATAAGCGATAAATATATACATTCAAAAGTTGAAGATAAAATTTATGGTTATTGGGAAAAAAACAAATTATTTAAACCACAAAAAAATTCAAAAAAATTTTCAATTGTAATTCCACCACCCAATGTAACTGGCAGTTTACATATGGGTCATGCTTTAAATAATTCAATTCAAGATTTATTAGTTCGTTATTATCGTATGAATAATTACGAAACATTATGGCAACCTGGAACTGATCATGCAGGTATAGCCACTCAAGCACTTGTAGAGAGAAAATTAGAAAAAGAAAATTTAAGTAAAATTGACCTTGGTAGAGAAAAATTTATAGAAAAAGTATGGGAATGGAAAAATGAATATGGGGACATAATCATTAATCAACTAAAGAAATTAGGATGTTCATGTGACTGGTCAAGAAATGCATTCACTATGGATGAAAATTTATCAAAATCAGTCATTAAGGTTTTTGTTGAATTACATAAAAAAAAATTGATTTATAAAGCTGAAAAACTTGTGAATTGGGACACTGTTTTAAAAACCGCAATTTCAGATTTGGAAGTAGATCAAAGAGAGATGAATTCTAAGATCTACTATATTAGATACCCAATAGACAATTCTTCAGAATTTATCACTATTGCCACAACGAGGCCTGAGACAATGCTAGGGGATACTGCGATTGCCGTAAATCCTAAGGATAAAAGATATAAAAACTATGTTGGCAAAACTGTCACAATACCAATCGTAGGTAGAAAAATAAAAATTATTAAAGATAATTATGCTGATCCAGAGCAAGGAACAGGAGCACTTAAGATCACGCCAGCACATGATTTTAATGACTATGATGTTGGTCAAAGAAATAAATTAAAAATAATTAATGTTTTTACGGAAGAAGGAAAAATAAATGATAATGCTCCAAAAGATTATATTGGCTTAGATAGGTTTGATGCCCGTAAAAAAATATTAAATGAATTAAAAGAAAAAGACTTTTTTGTAAAAGAAGAAAACATCAAAAATAAAGTTCCATACGGCGATAGATCCAACTCAGTAATTGAACCTTTTTTAACAGAGCAATGGTTTGTTGATGCAAAGAAATTAGCAATTAAAGCTAAAAAAATTGTGAAAACAAAAAAAACAAATTTCTTTCCAACTAACTGGTCTAAAACTTATTTTCAGTGGATGAATAATATTGAGCCATGGTGTATTTCACGACAATTATGGTGGGGACATCAAATACCAGCTTGGTATGGACCTGATCAAAAAATTTTTGTTGCGATCAATGAAAATGATGCAGTTAAACAAGCAAAAAAACATTATAAAAAAAATGTAAAACTTACTAGAGATCCTGATGTTTTAGATACATGGTTTTCTTCAGGATTATGGCCATTCGCAACTTTAGGTTGGCCTGATAAAAAAGATTATGTAAAGAAATTTTATCCAACAACAGTTTTAGTAACAGGTTTTGATATTATTTTTTTCTGGGTAGCTAGAATGATTATGTTTGGTATGGAATTTTTAAATAAAGAACCCTTCAAAGATATTTATGTACACGCTTTAGTAAGAGATGAAAAAGGACAAAAAATGTCTAAGTCAAAAGGGAATGTCATTGATCCATTAGATCTAATTGAAAAATATAGTGCTGATGCATTACGTTTTACTTTACTTTCTATGGCGTCTCCAGGAACTGACGTTAAACTTTCAGAAGATAGAGTTAAAGGATATAGAAACTTTTTAAATAAATTATGGAATGCTAATAATTTTTTAATCACTAATAAATGTGATTTTAAAAAAACCAATAAAGTTCCAAAAATCTCATTAAACATTAATAAATGGATCTATTCAGAGTTAATAGAAACTAAAAATAAAATTCAAAGAAATATTGAAGATTATCGATTTGATGAAGCAGCAAAAAATGCCTATCAATTTGCATGGCACTCATATTGTGACTGGTATATTGAGCTGTCTAAAACAATTCTTTACTCAGATGATAAAAAGGCAAAAATAGAGGTAAAAGAAGTTTCTGCTTATGTTTTTAAGCAAATATTGGTTATGCTTCATCCTTTCATACCATTTGTAACCGAGGAAATATGGTTAAAGAACAAATTTGATGAGTCTAAT
This sequence comes from Candidatus Pelagibacter sp., assembly GCA_052047495.1. Taxonomy (GTDB): domain Bacteria; phylum Pseudomonadota; class Alphaproteobacteria; order Pelagibacterales; family Pelagibacteraceae; genus Pelagibacter. Next base: position 4,799 of record JBNAKH010000094.1, on the reverse strand, counting down.
AAAAATTTCCTTATGTATAAAAATTGGCCTACTGGAAAAATCAAAAAAGACCAATCTCTTAAAGAAGTTGAAAAAATTATTAAAATTATCTCTGAATTAAGATCATTTAAAAATGAATTAAATGTCAGCCCTGGTTCATTTGTTGATGTTGCGATCAATAAAATTGCTAAAAAAAACAAATCATTAGTTAATAATAATGATATTATTTTAAAAAAACTGGGTCGTATCAACAATTTTTTTGATAAAGAACAGGATAAACCCTCTGCAACACTTGTTATTTCTGGGGACATTTTTAAGATTTATTTTGATGAAAATGTTGATCTTAATTTGATTAAAGAAAACTTACAAAAACGTCAGAGCAAATATCAAGACGAACTAGATAAGATTTCTCAACGATTATCTAATAAAGGCTTTACAGATAGAGCACCAAAAAATATTGTTGAACAAGAAAAAACTAACTATAGTAGTCTTAAAGATAATATCAAAAAAATATCTTTAACTATTGAGAGTTTATAATGCGGAAATTTAATAAAAAAAAATTACCTAGTAGACACACATCCTTAGGTCCAGATAGAGCACCTCATAGATCTTTTTATTATGCAATGGGTGAAACTGAAAAAGATGTATCAAAACCATTTATAGGAGTTGTATCAACTTGGAATGAGGCTGCTCCTTGTAACATTGCCCTTATGCGACAAGCGCAATCAGTGAAAAAGGGGGTTAGAGCATCAGGAGGGACACCAAGAGAATTTTGCACAATTACTGTTACCGATGGTATTGCTATGGGTCATGAAGGAATGAAATCGTCTTTAATTTCAAGAGAAGTTATAGCTGATAGTGCTGAATTAACTGTAAGAGGTCATTGTTATGATGCATTAGTAGGTATCGCAGGTTGTGATAAATCTTTACCAGGATTAATGATGTCCATGGTTAGGTTAAATGTTCCAAGTGTTTTTATCTATGGTGGTTCAATCCTTCCAGGAAAATATAAAGGTAAAGATGTAACTGTAGTTGATGTTTTTGAAGCGGTTGGAAAACATTCATCAGGTCAAATGTCTGCAAAAGAATTAAGAAAATTAGAATTAGTAGCGTGTCCTACAGCGGGTGCGTGTGGCGGTCAGTTCACAGCTAATACTATGGCATGTGTTTCAGAAGCAATCGGTTTGGCATTACCTTATTCGGCAGGAACACCAGCTCCATATGAAGAAAGAGATAAATATGCAAAAGCAAGTGGTCGAATGGTTATGGAATTATTAGCAAAAAAAATTAAACCAAGAGATATTGTTACGAGAAAAGCGTTAGAGAACGCTGCAACAATAGTTGCTGCAACAGGGGGTTCGACTAATGCAGCATTACACTTACCAGCAATTGCAAATGAAGCTGGAATTAAATTTGATTTAATGGATGTTGCAAAAATATTTAAAAGAACACCTTATCTTGCTGATTTAAAACCAGGTGGAAAATATGTTGCAAAAGATATGTGGTTAGCAGGTGGTGTACCGATGCTTTTAAAAACTCTTTATGATGGTGGATATATTCATGGAGAATGTATGACGGTTACAGGTAAAACTATGAAAGAAAATTTAAAAGGTATTAAATTTAATCCTAAACAAAAAGTTTTAAGAGCTTACGATAAACCATTATCACCAGATGGTGGAGTTGTAGGATTAAAAGGAAATTTAGCTCCAGAAGGTGGAATTGTGAAAATTGCGGGTCTTAAAAAATTACAATTTACTGGAAGAGCAAGATGTTTTGATAATGAGGAAAGTGCGATGAAAGCAGTGCAAAGCAGAAAATATAAAGATGGTGATGTGATAATTATTAGATACGAAGGCCCAGTTGGTGGACCAGGTATGAGAGAAATGCTTTCAACAACTGGTGCAATTTATGGTCAAGGTAAAGGTGAGAAAGTTGCTTTAATTACCGATGGAAGATTTTCTGGAGCAACGAGAGGATTTTGTGTTGGTCACGTAGGTCCAGAAGCAGCTTTAGGTGGACCGATTGCTCTTTTACGTAATGGCGATTTAATTGATATTGATGCTAAAAAAGGAACAATTAATGTTCGTTTAACAAGAGCACAATTAGCATCAAGAAAAAGAAAGTGGAAGGCTAAAAAATCTGATTTTGGATCAGGAACTCTTTGGAAATATGCACAAACAGTCGGGCCAGCAAGTTTAGGAGCCCCAACCCATCCTGGTAAGAAAAAAGAAGTTAAGGAATATTCAAAAATTTAATGAAAATTCGCCCAGTTATTTTATGTGGTGGCGCCGGAACAAGACTTTGGCCAAAAGCTAAAAAACATCAAGCAAAACAATTTATTGATTTTGGTAATTGGACTTTATTGGGCGAAACATTAGAGAGAGTTAAAGCATCTATATTTGATGCACCAATTATAAGCACTAATACAAAGTATTTAAAACAAGTAAAACAACATCTAAAGAAACACAAAATAAGAAAATTCAAGATAGTTTTAGAACCAGCTAAAAGAAATACAGCACCAGCTATATTAAGCACCGCTTTAATTAAAGATATTCCTAACGAACAACCATTAATGTTCTTGGCTGCCGATCATTTGATAGAGAAGGTTGCATTATTTAATAAAGCTATCAAAAAAAACCAAAAGAAACTTACTCATAACAATATCTTTATCTTTGGAATTAAGCCTACAATGCCCTCAAGTGAATTTGGTTATTTTTTAACAAAAAATAATAAAGTAACTAGATTTGTAGAAAAACCCAAACAGGCTAAAGCTAAGCAAATAATAAATAAAAAAGGTTATTGGAATTCTGGAATGTTTTATTTGAGAAAAGACTCAATCATCAATAATTTTAAAAAGCACCAACCGAATATTTATCGAAATTGTAATAAAGCAGTATTAAAAGCAAACTATAGAAATAATGTTTATTATTTAAACAAACAAGCATTCACTAAAGCAACTGCTAAGTCTTTTGACTATGCAATATTAGAAAAAACTAAAGATATAAATGCAATCAAATTAGATATTCCTTGGTCTGATCTAGGGTCTTGGAAGGAAATTTGTAAAATGTATGGAAGAAATAAAAGACATTATTATAAAAAGAAGAATGTATTTCATAGACCTTGGGGTAGTTATGTTAATTTATTTAATGGTAAAGAGTTCTTGATTAAAGAATTATATGTAAAACCCAAAGGTATATTAAGTCTTCAAAAACATCATCATAGAGCTGAGCACTGGGTAGTTACTCATGGTAAACCTAAAATTACTTTGAATAAAAAATATTTTACCATGAAACCTGATGAAACTATTTTTATTCCATTAGGTGCAATCCATAGAATAGAAAATCCCTACAAAAAACCAGTTAAAATTATTGAAGCACAAGTAGGTTCGATTTTAAAAGAAACTGATATTGTTAGATACCAAGATGTGTATGGAAGAGTAAAGTAATGACAAAAAAATTATACAGTAATTTAAACAATTCTTTGAATGGTTTAAAGATCGTCTCGAAAGAAAATTCTTTTATTTTAGAGTTGGTACTGGGTGTTTTTTTAATTCCATATATTTTCTTATCAAATATAGACTTAAACTATAAGATTATATTATCTGTATTGTATTTCCTTTTATTAGCTTTTGAAATAATGAACACTGCAGTTGAAAAACTGTGTGATAGAGTTACTACTGATCTAGACCCTGAAATTAAAAAGATCAAAGCCGTATTAAATAATTAATACGACCACAAAAATATATTTAAAACCAATTGTTTGGTATTATTATATAATGTATTGAAAGCACTATACCTACTGAGACAGTTAATCCGAATACCATTTTTAGGAAATCTTTTCCAATTAATGGAAAGACATAACCTAACTTATATTCTTTGTTCATGGTAGCTATAGCAAGTTCTCTTCCACATAATAAACCAACAAAAACCCATGTAGTAGACATAGGTAAATCGTTTAGTTCTTTAAAGTAGAATAAGACACCAGCATAAATTACATTAATAATTGTTGCTGATCTTGCGTACCTTGTTCCTGTTTTTTCAAGAACAACTTTTTGAATTGGTCCACCTTGAATGTAAAAAATATAGAATAACAGTGCTGTAAAGTAACCCATTACTATTAAAAGCAATGTTAAATCTAATTGTCTAGGTAGATACACAGCTATATTAGCCACGTCGTGAGACAACCAAACCCACCATAACCAACCAGAAGAAATCCAAACACTATTTCTCCAGAAGCCTACCCATTTTTCGTCTACTTCATCAAATTTTTCATTAATAAATTTAGAAACAGCTATCCAGGCGATGTAAGCAACCATTGCTGCTAAACCATAGCCAACGACACTTTTCATAAGCATTTTTTCAAGCACAACTGTTGAGGCAAATGCTGAAAGAACTAAGAAAGTAGTAGATACCGGTATTCCAATTCTTGTTAATAATAATAGTATTGCAGGCGCTACTGCGTGATACCATTGAATTTCTTGATAAGGTATTCTAGTTAATCTTCCATAAGAAATATCACCATCATACGAATACCATCCCCATGCTAACGCAATAATCATTACAGCTGATGCAGATCCTGCAAGTGTATACCATTTAAACCACTTCTTTTTTGAAGCTATAAATGTACCTAGTGTTTGAATTGAGTCGTTAGCGATTACGCTATAACCGGCAAGGCCAAAGCCTATAACCGTGTAAACTAAAGTCATATCCATTTTTTTCTCCTATATATTATTGTTTTCGGTTCCTATCGATTCATGACTTAAGATCTGTTTTATGTGAGAATAAAAAAAATTCTATTAAAGAATAAATTAGTTTTAGGAT
>JBNAKH010000093.1:0-9290 GCA_052047495.1 Candidatus Pelagibacter sp. | reverse complement strand
TTTTGAGAAATCTTGATTTGATATATTAACTTTATGGAGACTTTTAAATAAAAAATCCCCTGATTTATCTCCAGTAAAAGCTCTGCCCGTTCTTGTTCCACCATGTGCCGCAGGAGCTAAACCTATAATCATTAATTTTGCATTGATGTCACCAAAACCAGTAACAGGCTTTCCCCAATACTTTTCATTTATATTTTGTTTCCGTTTTTCTAATGAAATTTTTTTTATAAAATTAAATAAACGTGGGCATTTTTTACATTTAATTATTGTGTTATTTAATTTTTTGAATTTAATGCTCATTGATGAAATTACTTAAGATTATAATAATAATATTTCTCGCTTTAACAATTGAAATAAATGCAGATACCGAAAAAGAAATTATAAACAATCTTCAAAAAGGTGGTAATTTAATTTTTATCAGACATGCTTATGCTCCAGGCAATGGGGATCCAGAAAACTTTGATATCAATAATTGTGAGACACAAAGAAATCTTAATCAATCAGGAAGATTACAATCAAAAAAAATTGGAAATTTTTTTAAAGATAATGAAATTCCTATAAAATTAGTAATTTCAAGTGAATGGTGTAGATGTAAAGAAACAGCTTTAATTGCTTTTAAGAATTATGAAACAGAAAATTTTCTCAATTCTTTTTATAGTGCTAAATTTGCAAAAAATAGAAAAATGCAAATGAAAAAACTGAAAGATTATGTAAAAAGTTGGAATGGTGACAAAAATTTAGTGTTAGTCACTCATTATGTAGTAATATCAGAAGCACTTAATTATGCACCAAGTTCAGGAGAAATTGTGATTGCTGATAAAAATTTTAAAAAGTTGAATAGTATAGAAATTAATTATTAAAGATTATGTCCTCAAAGAGAGCAATGAAACAAGCACAAAAACAAGCTTATGCTAGACACAGAAGTAACATTACTCAAAGTCGATTTGGTCAAAAAAAAAGAAACTTTGCAAAAAAAGGTAAGAAAAATTAACTTTCACTATCAAATTTTTCAATTTTTTTACATGTAGAAATTTTAGAAATTCCTTCTTCATCATTTAAAACAGTTTTCATATAAACTTCTTGTTTGCCCTTTTCAAAAAGTATTTGAGTGTAAAATTGTGGGTATCCATGTTTGTGAGTTAAAATTTTTCCATTTTCCTCGTAAATATTTCTTACATATGAGTTAGATTTTTTTACACTAAGGTCTGTTAATCTGTATTTTTGATAAGTTTTTTCTTTGTACACATAATTTCTGACCATGATCAATTCATTCAAATTAAGTATGTATTCATTTTTTAAAAACTCATCTTGTTTGTCGTCACAAGAACTCATTACTATGATCTCAGATTTTAAACTTTGGATAGGTGAAATGAGTAATAAAAAAATGATAAAATATTTAACTTTTTTCATGTTTGTCAGCTAAAAATAAACTTATTAAAAATATAGCTGTCCAGCCCAGTCCCAAAAGACCTTTGTATACATTGGTGTCTGCACTCCATATTTTTAGAAACAAAGCTCCAAAGACAAGGCCAATTATGTAAATTATTGATACAATTGTAGTTCTACTCATTTTTTTAAATTTTTTTTAAAAAGAGAAATACCATTTTCAATTTTATATGTATAGGACTCTTCAAAACTTTCTAATTGCCATCCAGACAATCTAGCTTTAATTATTTTAAGATTTTCTATTTTCCATTGATCTGAAGTATCCTCTTGTTTCCAAATTTTTTTTTCATCATTATTTCTGCCACAGCCATAACAATATCCGGTTTTAGGATCAGTTTTACAAATACTTATACATGGTGAAACAATCATAATAATCATTATAGAGGAAAAATTATAACTTTTACAACAAATGTCGTTGGACAAATAGTTTCAATAATATATAAAACTTCAAGATTTGTGGGGCGATGGCGGAATTGGTAGACGCGTCGGTCTTAGGAACCGATAGAGCAATCTGTGAAGGTTCGAGTCCTTTTCGCCCTACCATCAATTGATTATGAAAGTAACAATAGAAAATAAAAAAGGTTTAAATAAAGACTTAAAAGTATTCATAGATAAAAAAACTATGAGTACTCATATGGATCAAAGGTATGAAGAAATTAAAGGAACAGTAAACCTTAAAGGTTTTAGACCTGGAAAGGTGCCAAAGGAAATTTTAAAAAGACAATTTGGAAAAGCAGTTTTTGGTGAAGTCTTAGATAAAGTTATAAAAGATACTTCAACGAAAGCATTGCAAGAAAATAATATCAAACCTGCGGGTCAACCTAAGTTAGATTTAAAGACTTACGGAGAAGATAAAGATCTTGAATATATTATTTCAGTAACTGAGCTTCCAAAGGTTGAGGTAAAACCAATAGAAAATATTAAGTTTGATGAGTATTCGGTAAAAATAGATGACGCTGAAGCAGATAAAAGAATAAAAGAAATAGCAAAAAATCAACCAAATTTTAAAGAAGCTCCAAAAGATACAATTGCAAAAGAAGGTGATTTAGTAGCCTTTGATTATAATGCCACTATTGATGATAAGCCATTTAAAGGTGGAGAAGGTAAAAATACACAATTAACTTTGGGTAAAGATTTATTTTTAAAAGGTTTTGATAAACAACTAATGGGTGTCAAAGTAGGTGATGAAAAAACTGTTGAAGCTACTTTACCTGAAAATTTTCCTGAAAAAGAATTGGTAAATAAAAAAGCAAAATTTAAATGCAAAATAACCATATTAAAAAATCCTGAACCTGTAAAAATTGATGATGAATTTGCAAAAAATTTTGGTGCTAAAGATTTAAAAGACCTTAAATCTTTAATTTCAAAACAAATAAATGATGAATATAAAAATTCTCTTGATCGTTTCTCTAAAAATCAAATCTTAAAAGAGATAGAAAAATTTAAGATTACAGAAATTCCCGAGAATTTGATTGATGAAGAAGTAAAGATTCTTTCTCAAGGAATGTCCGAAGAAGATGCAAAAAAAAGTAGGAAAAATTTTGAAGAGATAGCGAAAAAAAGAATTAAAGTTGGACTAGTTTTAAATGAGTTTGGTGAGCAAAATCAAATCAAGGTAACAGAACAGGAACTACAAGCTGAAGTTCAAAAACAAATTAGAATGATGCCAGGTCAAGAGAAAATGGTCATGGATTTTTATCAAAAAAATCCTTCAGCATTATCTAGTTTAAGAGGTACAGTCTATGAGGAAAAAATTTTAAAGCTAATTAAAGAAAAAGCAAAAGCTAATAGGAAAGAAGTTTCAAAAGAAGAGGCAGAAAAAATTTTGAAACAATCTCAAATGCAAGAATATAGTCATGCAAATGAGGGCAAAGAAAAAACTGAAAAGAAGGTTGAGACCAAAAAACCCTCAACGAACAAAACTAAAACAAAAACATCAAAAACAAAGTCTCCAGTCAAAAAAACAAAAAAAGTTAGTAAAAAGTAATCTCAAGTTGTATAAGTAAAGCGAATCAACTTATGACAAATAAAATATCAGAACATATGAGCACGTTGGTACCTATGGTTGTTGAACAATCAAGTAAGGGAGAAAGAGCGTATGATATTTATTCTAGATTATTAAAAGAGAGAATAATTTTTTTAACAGGACAAATTAACGACAATGTTGCTTCTCTAGTTACTGCTCAACTTTTATTCTTGGAGGCAGAAGATCCAAAAAAAGAAATTTATTTATATATAAATAGTCCTGGGGGGTTAGTAACTGCGGGTCTTGGGATCTATGATACAATGCAATATGTAAAGCCAGATATTTCCACATTATGTATCGGTCAAGCAGCATCAATGGGATCATTTTTACTTTCAGCTGGAAAAAAAGGTAAAAGATTTTCATTACCAAATTCTAGAATAATGGTTCATCAACCATCTGCTGGTTTTCAAGGACAAGCAACTGATATTGAGATCCATGCTAATGAAGTTTTATCTTTAAAAAAAAGATTAAATGAAATTTATTCAAAACATACAGGTAAATCAGTAGACGAAATCAAATCTGCTCTAGAAAGAGATAACTTCATGACTGCTGATGCTGCCAAGTCATTTGGCTTGATAGACGAAGTGGTAGAAAAAAGATCTTAATACACAAGATATTGACATCAAATTATTAGAAACTTGATTAACATAAGTCTCTTATAATAAAGTAATTAAATTGATTCGTTATAAAAACTATGAATACAAATAACAAAAATATTTTATATTGTTCTTTCTGTGGAAAGAGTCAGCACGAAGTTAGAAAACTTATTGCAGGACCAACTGTTTTTATTTGTGATGAGTGTGTTGAACTTTGTATGGATATCATCAAAGAGGAGAGTAAAGATACTTTTGTAAAACATCAAGATGGTCTACCTTCACCGAAAGAGATTTGTTCTGTTTTAGATGATTATGTAATTGGTCAATCTCATGCAAAAAAAGTTTTATCTGTAGCAGTTCATAATCATTACAAAAGACTTAATTATGAAAATAAAACAAGTAAAAATGTAGAACTTGCAAAATCAAATATCCTTTTAGTCGGCCCAACTGGATGTGGAAAAACTTTACTAGCACAAACGCTTGCTAGAATTTTAGATGTTCCATTTACAATGGCTGATGCAACTACATTAACTGAGGCAGGTTATGTTGGTGAAGATGTTGAAAATATTATTCTAAAGTTATTACAAGCTGCAGACTATAATGTTGAAAAGGCACAACGTGGGATTGTTTACATAGATGAAGTTGATAAAATTAGCAGAAAATCTGAGAACCCATCTATAACTAGAGATGTTTCAGGTGAAGGTGTACAACAAGCGCTTTTAAAAATAATGGAAGGAACAGTAGCAAGTGTTCCACCACAAGGTGGAAGAAAACATCCTCAGCAAGAATTTTTACAAGTTGATACAACAAATATTTTATTTATTTGTGGTGGTGCTTTTGCAGGATTAGATAAAATTATATCACAAAGAGACAAAGGAACCTCAATTGGTTTTGGTGCTGATGTAAAAAATACACAAGATAAAAAAACTGGTGAATGGATGAAAGGTTTAGAACCCGAAGATTTATTAAGATATGGACTTATCCCAGAATTTATTGGTCGATTACCAATGATTGCTACTTTAGATGATTTAGACGAAAAATCTTTAATTAAAATATTACAAGAGCCAAAGAATTCTTTAACAAAACAATATCAAGAATTATTTAAATTAGACGGTGCAAAACTAAGTTTTAAAGAAAGTGCATTAAAAGAAATTGCCCTTAAAGCAATTAGAAAAAAAACAGGAGCAAGGGGTTTAAGATCAATTTTAGAAAATATTTTACTTAAGACGATGTATGATTTACCTAGTCAAGAAAATATTAAAGAGGTCATAGTTGATGCAGCATCTGTAAAAGGGCAATCACAACCAATAATAGTTCACTCAGAATCGGTCGATAAATCAAAGCCAAGCAAGACCTCAGCGGCGTAATATCCTTAATAAATAAGAAAAAGGTATTGCAATATAAATTATAATATCCATATTCTTATTCATGGACGTTAAAATTTCATTACCTTTATTACCACTGAGAGACATAGTGGTGTTCCCAAGTATGGTGATACCTCTCTTCGTAGGGAGAGATAAATCTATCTCCGCTTTAAATGAAGTAATGAAAAAAGATAAAAAGATTATTTTAGTAACTCAAAAGAACTCAGAAATAGATGACCCAAAAAAGACAGACATTTTTATGTATGGTTGTGAGGGCAGTATTCTTCAACTTTTAAAATTACCAGATGGAACTGTCAAGGTTTTAGTGGAAGGTACAAAAAGAGTTAAGATTTTAGATTTCAAGGACAATGAAAAATTCATTACTTGTGAATTTACTCACTATAATGACATTACAATTAAAGATGAAGATCTATATCCGCTTGCAGCAACAGCTTTAAGAAGATTAGAAAAATTAACATCAATTAACAAAAAAATTTCTAATGAAACTATTAATTCTATCAAACAATTAAAAGACCCTTCACAGATTGCTGATAATATTGCATCACATATAACTGCAACTATTTCAGAAAAACAACAAATTTTCGAGACCATAGATGTTAAGAAAAGATTAAATGCAATAATTAAGATAATGGAGAACGAAACAAGCATAATTGGTGTTGAAAAAAGAATTCGTGGCAGAGTTAAAACGCAAATGGAAAAAACTCAAAGAGAATATTATTTAAATGAACAACTAAAAGCTATTCAAAAAGAATTAGGTGAAATTGAAGATGGAAAAGATGAAAATACTAGCCTTAATAAAGCAATAATTAAAGCAAGAATGCCTAAAGAAGTTGAAAAAAAATGCTTACAAGAATTAAAAAAATTAAAAAACATGAGTCCAATGTCAGCCGAAGCGACTGTTGTGAGAAATTATTTAGATTGGATGACAGAACTTCCATGGCATAAAAAAAGTGCCGTAGATATTGATCTTAAAAAAGCTTTAGAAATTTTAGATAAAGATCATTTTGGTCTAGAAAAAGTAAAAGAGAGAATTATTGAATTTTTAGCTGTTCAGAAAAGAATGGAAAAAATTAAAGGACCTATTTTATGTTTAGTTGGTCCTCCTGGTGTTGGTAAAACATCTTTAGGAAAATCAATAGCAAAAGCTACTAACAGAGAATTTGTAAGAATGTCAGTTGGTGGTATGAGAGATGAAGCGGAAATAAGAGGTCACAGAAGAACATACATAGGCTCTCTACCTGGTAAAATAATCCAAATGATGAAAAAAGCTGGTACAAAAAATCCATTAATTCTTTTAGACGAGATTGATAAAATTGGTAATGATTATCGAGGTGACCCATCTTCAGCATTATTGGAAGCATTAGATCCTGAGCAAAACACGACTTTTAACGATCATTACCTTGAGGTAGATTATGATTTATCTGATGTTATGTTTGTTACAACAGCTAACACTTTAAATATACTTCCACCTCTATTAGATAGGATGGAAGTTATAAGGCTTGCGGGTTATACAGAAGATGAAAAAATAAATATCGCAAACAAATATTTATTACCAAAACAAATTAAAGATAATGGCGTTAAAGAAAAAGAGATGAGTTTACAAAATGACATTATTCAAGAAATTATCAGAAGTTACACAAAGGAGTCTGGTGTTAGAAATTTAGAAAGAGAAATTTCTAAAGTCGCCAGAAAAGTAGTTAAGAAAGTTGTTTCTGGAGAGGAAAAAGAAGTCAAGATTAATAAAGAAAATTTATCAGATTTTTTAGGTGTTCCCAAGTTTAAATCAGGTGAGCTGGAAACTGAAAATAGAGTAGGGATAGTTACTGGATTGGCATGGACTGAGTATGGTGGAGAAATTTTGAAAATTGAAACTGCTACAATGCCAGGTAAAGGAAGAATGCAAATAACAGGTAAGCTTGGAGATGTAATGCAAGAATCAGTAAAAGCTGCAAAATCTTTTGTTAGGTCAAAATGCTTAGAGTATGGAATAATACCTCCATTGTTTGAGAAAAAGGATTTTCATATTCACGTTCCAGAAGGTGCTACACCAAAAGATGGTCCATCTGCAGGAATTGGGATGGTTACTTCTATAGTATCTTCTATAACAAACATTCCAGTTAAAAGAGATGTTGCAATGACAGGTGAGGTTACCTTAACAGGTCAAGTATTACCAATTGGTGGCTTAAAAGAAAAACTTATTGCAGCCCATAGAGCAGGAATCAAAGAGGTCTTAATTCCAAAAGAAAATGAGAAAGATTTAGTTGATATGCCAAAAAAAATAATTGATGAAATTAAGATAACTCCTGTTGAGTATGCTGATGAAGTTTTAAAAATTGCTTTAACTAAGGAACTTAAAAAAACAGAGTGGGTTGAAGTTGATATTTCTAAAAAAGACGATAAGTCTCAAGCAAGCATTCAATAAAAAATTTATTTATGGAATTGTATATAATTTTATTAATTGTAATTTTTGTCACTTATTATTTAACGAGACCAACATCAAAAATAGAGAAAGATAATTTTAACTCCAAAAATAATTGGAGAGGTGGATTTTAAAAAATTATCTTTTATTTATAACAACTAATTAATCTTGACCTTATTTTACTAAAAGATATAACCAACATTTTGGTTTTGGGCGGTTAGCTCAGTTGGTAGAGCATCTCGTTTACACCGAGGGGGTCAAAGGTTCGAGTCCTTTACTGCCCACCAAAAGAATCAAAAGTGGGGGTGTAGCTCAGTTGGTTAGAGCGATCGCCTGTCACGCGATAGGTCGAGGGTTCGAGTCCCTTCACTCCCGCCACTTATTTAATTTAAAGCTGATAATCGTTATCAATTGAGGTGTATATTTTGAATAATGTGACCTAACACCACTTCATCTAGCTTTAAAAAATGATATATATTCCCACATGACAGCGGAATTTTTAAAAGATTATTTACCTATAATATTATTCCTAATTATAGCTTTAGGACTTAGTTGTGCCTTTATAGTAATTAATTTTATCTTATCTCCAAAAAATCCAGATCCAGAAAAGTTATCAGCTTATGAATGTGGATTTGAACCATTCCAAGATTCAAGAATGGAATTTGATGTAAGGTTTTATTTAGTTGCAATTTTATTTATTATTTTTGACCTTGAAATTGCATTTTTATTTCCGTGGGCAATTTCTTTGGGAAATATTGGTATCTTGGGTTTTACGTCAATGATGATTTTTTTATTCATACTTACAATCGGATTTATTTATGAATGGAAAAAAGGTGCATTAGACTGGGAATAAAATTTTTTAAATGAATAATAAATTAGATCAAGTACCTGATGAATTTAAACAACTTGCAGAAGATTTTGGCAAAAATGGGTTTATAACTACTTCATTAGAAAATTTAGTAAATTGGTCAAGATCTGGATCTTTGCACTGGATGACTTTTGGTCTTGCTTGCTGTGCGGTTGAAATGATGCAAACAGCCATGCCAAGATATGATCTTGAGAGGTTTGGTGCTGCTCCAAGGGGATCACCTAGACAATCTGATGTAATGATTGTTGCAGGTACTTTAACAAATAAGATGGCACCAGCATTAAGAAAAGTTTATGATCAAATGCCAGAGCCAAGATATGTTATATCAATGGGAAGTTGTGCTAATGGTGGAGGTTACTATCATTATTCATATTCTGTTGTAAGAGGTTGTGATCGTATTGTGCCTGTTGATGTCTATGTACCAGGTTGTCCACCTTCCGCTGAAGCATTGTTATATGGAATAATGCAATTACAAAAAAAAATTAGAAATAAAGGATCTTTTAATAGGTAAAATGAATAATTTAATTGATTTAGAGAAAAAGATAAATTC
>JBNAKH010000092.1:0-5347 GCA_052047495.1 Candidatus Pelagibacter sp. | reverse complement strand
GATTAAATTCAAAATTTCATCCTATCATTATTAAAAAGCTTGGTATGGCATGTAGTTATCCAGGAACTTTTAATAGTTCAATATTTACAATAATTAATTCAAGAAATTATAAAGAAGCTATATTAAAAACAATAAAGGCAGGTGGTTGCAATTGCTCTAGGGCAAATTTTACTGGAGCATACTTCGCTGCATTAAAAGGATTAAATTCAATTCCAAATTCTTGGATAAAAAAAACAATTCCAGCAAAAAAGATTTTAAGTCAAAAATAATTATTTATTCAATCCTTCACAGAAAGATTTAATTCTCAACATAGCTTTTTTCAAATTATTCATTGACGTAGCATATGAAATTCTAAAATAACCATCTAAGCCAAAAGCTGATCCTTGAACGACAGCGACATTCTCTTTTTCAAGTAATTTTTGAACAAAATGAGTGTCTGTTTTTAATTTTGTTTTTTTATTTAATAATCCTTTACAACTTGGGAACACGTAAAATGCACCATTAGGAGTCAAACAATTAATTCCTTTTATATTATTAAGACTTTTAACAACAAAATTTCTCCTCTCTTTAAATGCTTTTGCTCTAGTTTTTATAAAACCCTGCTTTCCATTTAATGCTTCAACTGCTGCTGCCTGACTTATTGAAGATGGATTTGAAGTAGATTGAGATTGAATTTTTCCAATTGCTTTAATTATTTTTTTAGGACCAGCAGCATAACCTATTCTCCATCCCGTCATTGCGTATGATTTACTTACTCCATTCATGGTAAGTGTCCTATCTTTCAATTTTGAAACTTGAGCTATCGTGAAAAAATTAAAGTTGTCATATCTAACATGCTCATAAATATCGTCACTTAAAATAAAAATTTTCTTTTTTCGAATTAAAATCTTAGCTAAATCATAAATTTCTTTTTTTGAATACCCTGCTCCTGTTGGATTAGATGGAGAATTAAGAATTATCCATTTAGTTTTTTTAGATATTGCTTTTTTTAATTTTTTTGGAGTTAATTTAAAGCCCTCTGCTGCTGTACATTTCACTATTTTTGGTTTTCCGCCAGCTAATAAAACCATATCAGGGTATGATACCCAAAAAGGTGCCGGTATAATTACCTCGTCACCTTTATTAAGAGTTGCCATAAAAGCATTATAAAGAACTTGTTTACCGCCTGTGCCAACAGTTATTTGATCTGAGGTGAAGTTCAATCTATTTTCTCTTTTAAATTTTTTGATAATAGCTTTTTTAAGTTCAGGTGTGCCATCAACAGCAGTGTACTTTGTGTCCCCTCTTTTTATAGCTTTGATTGCTGCATTTTTTATATTTACTGGAGTATCAAAATCCGGCTCCCCGGCACCAAGACCAATAACATCTTTTCCAGCTGCTCTTAATTCTCTTGCTTTCTGAGTAACGGCAATTGTTGGGGATGGCTTAATTCTTTTTAAACTGTCTGATATTATGCTCATTGAAATATAAATTAATTCTACTACGTTCTTTAATATATGGAAAATACATATCAAGATTTAATTACGGATATTCAGAGTAAAAACCCAAAAATCAGTGGAAAACTTGAAGGTGGTAAAAAATTTAAAATTAAATCTGATTTTAAACCTGCGGGCGATCAACCAGAGGCAATTAAAAAATTAGTTAATGGGGCAAATAAAGAGGAATTTAACCAAGTATTACTCGGTGTGACCGGTTCGGGCAAAACATTTACAATGGCCAAAGTAATTGAGGCCACTAACAGACCAGCATTAATTTTAGCTCCTAATAAAACACTTGCTGCACAGCTATATGGTGAAATGAAAACTTTTTTTCCTGATAATGCTGTAGAATATTTTGTATCTTATTACGATTACTATACTCCAGAAGCTTATGTTCCTAGATCAGATACATACATTGAAAAAGAAGCATCGATAAATGAGCAGATAGATAGAATGAGGCATTCCGCAACAAGATCTCTTTTGGAGAGAGATGATGTTTTAATTGTAGCCAGTGTGTCATGTATTTATGGGCTAGGTTCCGTTGAAGCTTATAGTAAAATGACTTTAACACTTCAAAAAAATTATGATTACAACAGAGAACAAATAATTAAATCTTTAGTTGCATTACAATATAAAAGAAATGATCAAAATTTTTATAGAGGTACCTTTAGAGCTCGTGGTGAGTATTTAGAAATTTTTCCATCCCATCTAGAGGATCGAGCATGGAGATTAAGCTTATTTGGAGATAAACTTGAACAAATTGAAGAATTCGATCCATTAACTGGAGATAAAGTTAGGGACTTAAGTCTCGTAAAAGTCTACGCTAATAGTCATTATATCACTCCAAAACCCACCATTGAACAAGCGATAATAAATATAAAAAAAGAATTAGATATAACTCTTAAAAAACATAAAGCTGAAAATAAATTACTAGAGGCACAAAGATTAGAGGAAAGAACCAAATTTGACCTGGAAATGATTGAAGCAACAGGCTCATGCGCGGGAATAGAAAATTATTCCAGATTTTTATCAGGGAGAAAACCAGGCGAACCACCTCCTACATTATTTGAATACTTTCCAGACAACACTTTAATTTTTGTCGATGAGTGTCACGTGACAGTTCCGCAACTTAATGGAATGTATAAGGGAGATAGATCAAGAAAAAGTACTTTAGCAGAATATGGTTTTAGACTTCCATCTTGTATGGACAATAGGCCTCTTAAATTTGAGGAATGGGATTTAATGAGAACACAAACAGTATTTGTCTCTGCAACACCAGGGCCTTGGGAATTAGAGCAAACGAAAGGTAAATTTATCGACCAAGTCATAAGACCAACAGGCTTGATTGATCCACCTGTAGAAATAAGGCCTGCAAAAAACCAAGTTGATGATTTAATGCATGAGTGCAAAAAAGTGATTGAAAATAATCATAGAGTTTTGGTAACAACTCTTACAAAAAAAATGGCTGAAGATTTAACAGAGTATCTTCATGAAAATGGTGTAAAAGTGAGATATCTACATTCCGATATTGATACCCTTGAAAGAATAGAGATCATGAGAGATCTAAGAATGGGAGTTTTTGATGTTCTTGTAGGAATTAACTTATTAAGAGAAGGTTTAGATATTCCAGAATGTGCTTTAGTTGGAATTTTAGATGCAGATAAAGAGGGTTTTTTAAGATCAGAAACTTCATTAATTCAAACTATAGGTAGGGCTGCTAGAAACGTTGATGGCAAAGTAATTCTTTATGCAGATAAAGAGACTAAAAGTATAAAAAAAGCAATTCAGGAAACTGAAAGAAGAAGAAAAATTCAATTAGATTATAATAAAAAAAATAAAATTAATGCAAAAACTGTAAAAAAGGAAATTAATGATATTTTAGAAAGTGTTTATGAAAAAGACTACGTTAAAATTAGCGAAGGTTCAAATGTTGGAGGAAATCTTAAAAAACATTTAAAAGCTTTAGACAAAAAAATGAAGGAAGCAGCGTCAAATCTAGAATTTGAAGAAGCAGCTAAAATTAGAGATGAGATAAGAAAACTAGAAAGTACAGAACTAGAGATCACACTAAATCCAAAAATAAGACAATATGATGTAAAAAATAAACTTTATCCGAAAGGTAGATCGACAATGGGAATGCCAGGAACTAAGGTTACTAAAAAAAAAGATAAAAAATGGAAGCACAGAGGATAATAATTACTGGTGGAGCAACTAGAATAGGTGCTGCAATAGCTGAAAAATTATCAGGACCAAATAAACAAATTATAATTCACTATAATAAATCAAAAGCTAAAGCTGAAAATTTAAAAAAGAGACTTCAAAATTATGGGTCTAAAATTTATTTGGTAAAAGGAAATCTTAGTAAAGAAAAAGATGTTATGAAAATTATAAAGTTTGCTAAATCAAAATTAAAATATTTTGATTGTCTAATCAACAATGCATCTTTATTCGAAAATGATAAACTAGAAAACTTTAGTTCTAAAAGTTGGGAAAATCACATTTCAACAAATCTTAAAGCCCCTGCCCTTTTATCAAAAGAATTCTCAAAAAATATAAGTGGAAAAAATAACAATATTATTAACATTATTGATCAACGAGTATTTAAATTAACACCATTTTTTTTTTCATACACAATAAGTAAAACTGGCTTATACACTTTGACCAAAACTAGCGCTATGAGCCTCTCACCAAATATAAGAGTTAATGGCATAGCGCCAGGACCCACAATCAAAAATAAGAGACAATCTGAAAAACATTTTAAAAAACAATATTTAGCAACACCTTTAAAAAAACAAGTTGATGTAAAAGAGATTTGTGATGCAGTTGACTTTTTTATTAAAAACAACTCTATTACGGGTCAAATTTTAGCAATCGATAGTGGACAAAGTCTAAACTGGCAAACACCAGATATAATGGGGGGGAAAGAATGAAAAAAATTTTAATGGTTGTAATTTTTACCCTGATATCATGTGGCAATGTCTTTGCGAATGGAAAAATTTTAAAAAGTGGCTTTATTACTAAATCTGCCTCAGTAAATGAGAACATGAATATTAAAGACCCAAAAAATAAAATTATAATTATTTATAATCATGGACAAAATAAAAATGACAAAGCTATAAAGAATGAATGCATTTGGGTAAATCAAATAAGAAATCAAGCTTCACTAGTAGATCAGGAAGTTTATAACAAAAAAATTATGGTTTATAATTTTTGCACTAACGATTTAGCTGGAGACATGTCGCCAAAAAAATACTGGAAGTTTAAAGAACCTTATATAGGTATACATAAATTAGATAAAAGAATTGAAAAAAATTTAGAGTTAGTGGATAAATTTGTAAAAATGGGTGTGCCTAGAAAACAAATTATTATATCGGGTCATTCTTGCGGAGGTCTTTTGACTTTAATGTTAATGGCTGAGCATCCTGAAAAGGTGGGAGGTGGTATATCATATATGCAAGCTTGTTATGGTAAACTCTCCTCAAAATATAAGGTAAAAAAAGTTGGTTCTGAGAAGGCACTGGCGAAATTTGCAAAAAAATATCCGGGGGGTGCTGAGCTAAGACAAAGACAGATTGATAATATAAAAAAATTAAACAATGTGCCTATTCTTGCTTTTACACATCCAAAAGATAAGTATGAGGGTCTGTTATCTGATTGGTTAGAAGAAGTTGTGGGTGTCAAAAGAATAATCATTTCAGAAGATTTTAAAATTAATGGAAAAACTTGTGTTATAAAAGGAGCTGACTCAGAATGGGAGGTTTCAGAAAGTAAAAATGCGGGTCATGTAATGAGTCAGGGCCTTTGTTTTCAGTATTATAATCCTGTTATTCTAGATTATATTGCCTCAAGAATTAAATAATATGAAAAAA
>JBNAKH010000091.1:0-8748 GCA_052047495.1 Candidatus Pelagibacter sp. | reverse complement strand
AGTTTTAATCATAATTTACTAGATGAAGTACCCAGTGAATTAAATAAAATGATTGCAGGAAATATCCAAATAGACGATATACCTAACTTTAAAAATAAAGACTTTATTGTTGATCTCAGTGGAGCATTAGAAGATCAAAATGGAAAAAAAGATATCAATAAAATTGATAAATTGTTAAATTTATTTGAGAAAATATGAAACTTAAAAAAAAAGTTCCAGTTATCGATCAAGGAAATTCACTTGGATTTTGGGGTGGAAAATTTGGAGGAAACTTTGTTCCTGAAACATTAAAAAAACCAATTGAAGATTTGGAAATTTTATTTAATAAACTAAAAAAAAATAAAAAATTCATTGCAGAAAGAGATAAATACTTTCAAGATTGGGTTGGAACTCCTACAAGATTTATAAAATTAAAAAATCTTACAAATCATATTGGCGGTGCTCAAATTTGGTCTAAAGTTGTGTCAGATGCTAATGGAGGAGCCCATAAAATTTACAACGCCACTGTTCACTGTTTGCTTGCAAAAAGATCTGGTAAAAAAATTATATGCGGAGATACTGGCGCTGGTTATGCTGGAAAAATGTTGAGTATGGCTGCTAAAAAGTTTGGTTTAAAATGTAAAATATTTATGGGTGCAAAGGATATTGCTAGACAACAACCAAATGTAAAAGCAATGAAAAAAAATGGAGCAGAAGTAATACCAGTTTACTCTGGAAGTCAAACCCTTGTAGATGCTGTCTCAGAATGTATGCGATTTTGGGTTGCTAATTGTGATACTACTGCAATGTGTGTTGGTAGCACAGTTGGACCAGCAGTTTTTGTTCGTATATGTGGATGGAGCACTAGCCAAATTTCAAGAGAATTAAAAGTACAATTAATTGATGAGTTTGGATCAATTCCAAAAAAACTTAAGTTATATAATTGTGTAGGAGGTGGAAGTTCAAGCTTTGGTTTTTGGAATGAAT
Organism: Candidatus Pelagibacter sp.; assembly: GCA_052047495.1. GTDB lineage: Bacteria > Pseudomonadota > Alphaproteobacteria > Pelagibacterales > Pelagibacteraceae > Pelagibacter. The sequence goes on along the minus strand of JBNAKH010000091.1, from coordinate 7,782 downwards.
TTATGGATTATGATAAAAAACAAGTTGAGTTTATTGGTGTAGAAGCTGGCGGACCAAAAAAAAGTAAAAAACATGCAGCACCTTTAACCTATGGTTCAAAGATTGGTATACTTCATGGTGCAGCTCAGTATGTTAATCAAAACTCAGATGGACAAATAGAAGAAACGGAGTCAATTTCAGCAGGACTTGATTATCCAGGAATTTCTCCACTTCATTGCTTTTTAAAGGATACAAGGAGAGCTAGGTACACTGCAGCAAGTGATGAAGAGGCTCTAAGTGCATATAAACTTGTTACTAAATTTGAAAAATTAAGACCCTCTCTAGAACCAAGCCATGCTTTTTTTGTTGCTCTTAAAGAAGCAAAAGAACTTAGCAAAGATACTGTGGTAGTAATTAATAGTTGTGGTGATGCTTATAAAGACCGAGGAATTTTAGAAGAAAGATTAGGCAAAAAATATGTTAAATCCAATTAGTGTTGCGTTCAAAAAAGCAAGAACAGAAAATAGACCGGTCTTATTAACTTACACTGTTGCTGGTGATAGTTCAAAAAAACAATCTTTGGATATATTAAAATCTATATCCAAAAATGCAGATATTTTAGAAGTGGGTGTACCTCACAATACTCCTGTTGCAGATGGAAGCCAAATTCAAACTAGCGCGTATAGAGCAATTGAAAAGGGTATTAAAATAAATGATATATTTAGGATTGTAAGAGATTTTAAAAAATTTGATAAAAACAAACCTATTATATTGATGGGTTACTACAATATGATTTTTCAATATGGAGATAACAACTTTTTAAACAAATGTAAAACCTCAGGAGTAAATGGATTAATAGTAGTGGATTTGCCTTGGCCAGAAAATAAAGATTTTGCTAAAAAATGTAAAAGAAAATCAATTTATTTTATTCAACTTTTATCACCTACAACAACAAGTAAAAGACTTAAAAAAATTATACAAAACTCTCATCCAATGAATTACTTTATATCAATGCTAAGTACAACAGGTGGTAAATTAAAAGTATCACCTCGAGAAATTCTTAAAAATTACAACAGGATAAAAAAAATTAATCCTAAAAAAGAGATTGTGATTGGTTTTGGAATTACAGATAAAACGATCGGAAAGCTTAAATCTGCTGATGGATTAGTAGTGGGAAGTGCTATTTGTAAAGAAATTACAAGGAGTTTAAATAGTAGACAAAATCCTGTCACAAATGTAGGTAAATTAGTAAGAAAATTAAGGAATAAAATAAAATGAATTGGATTACCAAAATAATCAAAGCAGGTGAAAAAATTAAATCTGCAATCCATAAAAGAGCATCAAAAGAAGATATTGAAAATAGTGATTGGACATCTTGTTGCAAAGGTCCAATATTAAAAAAAGATTTAGAAGAAAATCTGTGGGTTTGCCCTGATTGTAAAAAGCACCATAGACTTAAACCTAAACAAAGATTTGATATTTTATTTGGAAAAGATAATTACGAAATATTTCAAACACCCATCCCAAAAGATGATCCATTAAACTGGACAGACTCAAAATCCTATAAAGATAGATTAAAATCTGCCAGAAAAAAAACGGGTATGGATTGTGGGATGATGGTTGTGAGTGGTGTAATCAATGATGTAAAAATTACTGCGGTTGCATCTGATTTTGATTTTTTAGGTGCTTCAATGGCAGCTGCAGAAGGGGAAGCTTTCTTATATGGTATTCAGCACGCAATTGAAAATAAAACTCCTTTTTTATGTGTGAGCGCTGGAGGAGGAATGAGAATGATGGAAAGTTTAATTTCTTTATCTCAGATGACAAGAACCACACTAGCAATAAATGAATTAAAAAATAATAATCTTCCATATCTTGTTTGTATAACAGACCCGACAGCTGGGGGTATCACAGCTTCTTATGCAATGTTAGGTGATATTCATATAGCTGAACCGGGAGCACTTATCGCATTCGCTGGGGCAAGAGTAATTCGAGGAACTGTTAAAGAAGAGTTGCCAGAAGGTTTTCAAAAGAGTGAATACGTTGAAAAGACAGGCTTCGTTGACTTAATTGTTGAAAGAAAAGATCTTGCTGAAAAAATTGGAACTCTATTATCAATATTGTTAAAGAAAAATTCTGTTATAAGCACTGAACAAGATGAAACTACAGAAAATACTCAGTCGCTTTCTAAAATTGCATAAAAAAGAAATCGATCTAAGCTTAGATCGAATTATTCACCTTTGTAAAAAACTGGGTAATCCTCAAGATAAAATCAAAGCCATTAATATTGTTGGGACAAATGGTAAAAACTCTACAATTCAAGCTTGTTATTCGATTTTAAAGGAGGCAGGAATAAAGTGTAACGTTTACACAAGTCCTCATTTACAAAAGATAAATGAAAGATTTGTTTTTAATAACCAACAACTTAAAGATGATGAACTGGCTTCTCTATTTGAGGAAGTAGAGAAAGTAAATGATGATAAACCAATAACATTCTTTGAAATTTTGACTGCATGTTTTTTTCATAAGGCAGCTCAATATCCTGATAATCTTAATCTGATTGAGGCAGGTTTATTTCATAGGTTTGATGCAACAAATATCTTAAAAGATAATCTTGCAAGTATTGTAACTTCTATTTCAATGGACCATTTAGACTGGCTTCCAGAAAATGAGAAAACAATCGATAAGATTATTTTTGAAAAAACTTCAAATCTTTTAAACTCAAATATTATTGTTGCAAAACAACACCCTATATCAACATTAAAAAAGATAAAAAAAACTATTCACCAAAATCAATCTAATAAGTATTTTTTTAATGATGATTTTTCATTCTCAAATGGAGAAAATGAATTCTTTTATTATGAAGATAAATTTGGTGGTTTAAAACTACCAGAACCAAATGTATTAGGTCAATTTCAACAAGAAAATATTTCAACAGCCATTGCAACATTGCGAATTTTAAATCTTGGTATTGAAGATCATCATATTAAAAAAGGTGTTCAAAAAATTGATAATATTGCAAGACTTCAAAAAATTGAGTCAGGTAAACTGAAAGATTTAGTAAAAAATAATCTTTTTTTGATATCTGGAGATCATAATGAAGATGGGGCAAGAGTATTAAATGAATATCTAAAAAGTCTAGATTGTAAAAAACATGTCATTATTGGTATGATGAATAATAAAGAACATGAAAAATATATTAATCACTTTAAAGATATTGCCTCAATAACGACTGTAGATATTAAAAATCAGCCAAACGCAATTAGTGGAATTAAATTAAAAGAAAAATTTAAGAATATACCAAATGTAAATTATAAAGGAAGTATTGAAGATGCGATCAAAAGCATAAATCTAAATCAAGGAGATATACTGCTGATAACTGGATCTTTATATCTTTGTTCTGAAGTATTAAATTTAAATTAAATATTTTTTTCTAAAAATTCTTTCATGTGACTTTCGGGTACACCGCCAACTTTTCTATCTACTTCAACACCTTTTTTATAGATAATTACAGTTGGTACCCCTCTTATTCCAGCGGCACTACCAGTATTTATTCCACCTTCTTCTATGTCAGCGTAATAAAATCCCGCTTTATCTTTATACTCAACAGCTAATTTATCCATGATTGGTTTTAAAGCTTTACATGGTCCACACCATGCTGCTGAAAACTGGATTACAGATATATCCTCGTTTTTAATTTTGTTATCAAAATCTTCATCTTTAAAATCTATTAGCATATAAACCTTCTATAAATTACTAATACAAAGTCAATTAGGCAATTTCATATTTCTTTTCAATTGACATAATAAATTCATTAATTTCATCTAATTTTTTTAATTCTACCTCATCATCTCTATTGGAGGCTTGATCTCTTAAGTAGTCAATTTCAGTATAAGCCATATTAATAGTTTGCCACTTTTCCTTATTTTTACTAAGAATTCTTCTAGCAATTTCACTTTTAATATTTTTATAAAGATCAGGTGGTAAAATTTGTGGTGCTTCTTGATAAATAATTTTTTGGCCAAACCAGCTACATCTTTTATCCTGAAACTTATCTAATAATCTCAATTTATCTTCCCAAGATGAGCTATGCCAGGTTTTAAATAATGCGGTATCTTTATTTGGAATAAATTTCTCATAAAGAGTTTCCTCTGGTAATAGATCTTCTTGAGTTTTTGATTGTTCCTTTTCCTCTGCAGCTTCTCTGTTTATAACTTGAAGATTTTTACAAAAATTTTCATTTTCTCTGACAAGTTTAGCTCTTTTTTGAATTGTTGCTAAATCTAAATCTGAATAAGGTTTTTGTTTTAGAGCAAATTGTTTATCTAAAATTACTGGAGCCTTATTAGTTTTACATACCCTAATACCTTTAGGGGAAAGTTCTTTTAGTGTATCTCGAAGCTGATTAATTGATAAGTTAAATAATGGTTCAGGGTCTCTTCTCAAATCCCAAAGATAACCAAAAGACGCATATTTTGGATGAAATGCATGTTTTGGGTGCAATGTACAAGCAAGATACGTCATGTTTCTCCCCTTTACGTTTTCAAAAATTGAGTAAATCCCTTCACTTGTTAAAAGTGTTTCTACTGCTGATTTAGTTGAAGTTTTTAAAAAATTTTCCCAATTTTCTTTATGCTTATCTTTTATTATCCTAAGAACCATCAAAGAATTTAACGCATCAGCGTAAGCTGTATGACTCTCAGAAGTATCAAAACCTTGCATTCTGGATAATGATTCTAATGCTAAACTTGGATTTCCAGCCTCAGTTAGCTCTGTTTTCAAAGTCTCAGGATTTAATGTTTGAGCTGCTCTTGCTATATGAAGACCATCATGCTCTTGGTTAGGTGATGAGTGAGTTGCATATGGGTATCGGTTTCCTTTGAAAAAATTAAAATGAAACATGCGACGATCAAAATTTAGATTGGACCAACCCATAAATAAACTTGGTCCGCACTTAGAAAAAAAGTTTTCTACTGCACCTAAAAAATCATAATGAGAATAGTTGCCTTTAGTAAGTAAATCAATGCTAGTTGAATTAACAAGTAAGGCCTTAGCACTAGGCACCTCTCCTTCTGGCATTCTGCCCCTAATGTTCAATTTCCCAATCTCTTTAAGATTTTTATCAACTACAACAGCCCCAACTTCTATTATGGATCCCCATATCGTTGAATTTGTAGTTTCAGTATCGTATATTACAATTTTATCCATTATTTCCTTATATAAGTATCTAATTTAAATTTGAAAGATCATGAAATTTTTTTAGTCTTCCTAAAAATAAATTTTGATAAGTTATTAATTCAGAACCTTTAATTTTAAATTCTTGAAATAAATTATCTACAGTGCAAACTAAAATTACACAAGCATCAATGTGTGAGTTATACACTGTATTGTGTGCAAGAGAATATGCAGCTGTCTGTAACAACCAGGAGTCTATATACTCAATTTTTTTTGGTTTATTACTTTGTTTAAAATCAATTATTGTCTCTTTACCCTCATAAACTCCCACACAGTCAGCTGTTCCAGCATATTTTTCTGGATAATACAAAGTACATTCGCAACCCCATATTTCTTCTAACCTATTTGTTAATCCTTTATCAATTATCTCTTTAGCCATCTTCTTGTATTGTTCATTATCCTCAAAAAAACTTAAATTTTCTCTGCCTAAAAGATAAGACTCCAAATAGTTATGCATTTGAGATCCCCTGCTACTTGCTGCTTTGGTTATCGCTTCAGCTTCTTTTTGACCTGTTCTTTCACGCCAATTAGCAAGAGCTGCTTTATCTTCCTCTGATTTAGTTGCATCAAGAATTGAGGTAACGCTAGGTAATTTTTTCTCTCCTAATAAATATCTTCTAATTCCATCTACAGTTGCTCTTGATGAGGTAGGATAATCGTATTTTTTATTCCATTTCATAGTGAATCGAATGTTACCTTGTACTATTAAGTTTAATTATTATCTATATAAAAGATAGGGAAAATTATGGAAAATTTAATAATTGGTTTTTTAGGTGGAGTAGTAATCTTTGGAGTCATCTGGCAATTATTTTTAAAAAATAAACAAGATGAAAATAAAATTGACGATACTGAAATTAAAATAGATTTAGCAAGGAAAGAAGAAGAGCTGAAAGCTGCAGAAAAAGCAAAAGATAGTTTACAAGAACAACTTACAAAAAAAGAGGCTGAGGTAACAAAACTTTATAAAGTTGCAGATGGAATAAATGAGTATAAGACCCAAACTCAACAAGCAATAAACAAACATGATGAAGCAGTGGCACGTCATACTAATTGGTGGGAAAAACTAACAACAAACATCACTTATCAAGGAAAATTTAATCAAGAAATTTTAGAAAATCTTTTAACTAGTGCAAATCTCGTAAAAGATAGAGATTTTTTTCCCCAAAAAAAGCAGACGACTTATGACATAGATGACAATAAAGACAAAGATGTAATCCCCGATATGCTCTTAAAATTTCCAGAAAGAAATTACATAGTTGATGCTAAGGTGTCTTTAACTCATTGGACAAAATATATTAATGAAAAAGATGAAAATCAAAAAAAACAATATCTAAAAGATCATCTCGCTTCTGTTAGAAATCACCTTTTTGGACCAAAAGGATTGGCCAAGAAAAATTACAATAAGCTCTATGGAATAAAATCCTTACAATCTGTCATTGTTTTTTTTCCAGCATCTAACCTCTATTCCGTAACGCTTGATGCTGATAAAACTCTTCAAACAGAAGCTCTTAAAGCAAACTTTATTTTATCTTCCCCTACCGAACTATTGAATATGATTAAAGTTTTTGAACAAATTAAAAGTGAAAAGAAACAAATTGAAAATATTGGCAAGATCATAACTTCAGCTAGTAAGATTTTTGATAAATACTCAGATGTTAAAACAGCAATTAAAGGAGCACTACAATCATATAAAACACATGCTAATCAATTACAGAGTCTTGTTACAAAATCTTGGGGCTCACAAGGACTAGAAAAACAAATCAAAAAACTTGAGGATGAACACGGAGTAATGCCTGGTAAACAAATTCCTCAGATACCACCAGAACAAGCAACTATTACTGATGTTTCAGACCCTGAAGAAGATAAGGATAAGTTAAATTAGTTTTGACAGAAATTAGTAAACATTTAGATCCTGAAAATATTCAAAATTTAGAAAAGAAATACATGGATGAGATATGGAAACTTATCGACTCTAAAGAATTTTTAGAAACACTGTTTGGTACATCAAAAAGGATCAATAAAAATTTCAAAAATTGGAAATTAGATTTTGATATGACAAATTTTTTTAATGTTTCTTTTGAAAGAGCTTGTGACTATTATCTCCCTAAAGAATTATCATCCAAACCCTGGCCTTCTCCTCTATCATCCGACCTAGCATTTTATAGTAAAGATAATGATTGTATTATCAATATTGATGCAAAAACAATTAATTGTAAGCCTGGAACTAATGAAGGTGATGTCGAAGATTTGCAAGTAAAACCTAATCAATCGACAATTTCTTCTTTGCCTTTAAATGAGGACAATAATATTAATGGAAGTGGATATAATTATGCGGGATTATTATTTAAAGGTAGAATTCCTAGCTTTGATAAAGATTTTGATGATAAAAAAGATCTCCCTGTAATCTGTTATACAATTAAATGTATTTATTATTCCGATATTGATAAAAATAAATTTGATCTAAGTGAATTATGGCTCTCAAATATTCCTCATCCTCTAGTATATGAAAAAAATTGGAAAGGTGAAAATATTTTAGATAATTTTAAGTCTTACAAATATATTACAGAA
>JBNAKH010000090.1:0-2259 GCA_052047495.1 Candidatus Pelagibacter sp. | reverse complement strand
TTAACTTTTTGAATTGAGTTTTTTTAGATGAGACACTTATAGTTTTATAACCTTTTTTTAGTGAATTTTTAGCTAAATGTGAACCTAAAAAACCTGTTCCACCAATAATAAGCAACTTTTTATTCAAAATCTCAAAATTTTTTTAATTAATAATTTCTCTAATATTTGCATATCTCTTATTGTATCCATACATTGCCAGGTTTTTTTATGTTTGAAGGCCATCAATTGACCTTTTTTTGAAAGAAGTTCAAGTGGTTGTTTTTCAAAAAAAGTCTTATCCGACTTTATTAAAGATAATACTTTTGGTTCTAATACAAAAAATCCACCATTAATCCAACCCTCATCCAAATTGGACTTCTCTCTAAATAAAGTAACTTTATTATGATTATTTAATTTTATTTTTCCAAATCTAGCTGGTGGTCTCACAGCTGTCATGGTTGCTAATTTTTTTTTTTTAATATGAAATTTAAGTAATTTCCTCAAATTTACATTGGCTAAACCATCTCCGTATGTCATAAAAAATCTATCATCTTCTAAATATTTTTTTAATCTTCTAATTCTTCCCCCTGTCATTGTATTTAATCCAGTTTCAATAAGATTAACTTCCCAAGGAAATTTATTTTTCTTAAAATATCTTTTTAAAACATTCCCCTTGTAACCAATTGCAACATAAACCTCTTTGAAGCCGTAATTGTAAAAGTGCTTCATTATATAATATATAATTGGTCTGCCATTTACTTTTATCATAGGTTTTGGAATAGATTTTGTATACTCAGATAATCTTGTCCCGAAACCACCAGCTAGAATTACTACTTTCATAAATCTTTATTTTAAAAAATTGATGTATTCTTTAATTTGTTGAATTGATAGATCATAAGCACTTTGATTATCTTCGTAATATCTTTTGTACCATTGCGCAGTTAATTTAATAACATTTTCAAATTTCAAAAAAGGTTTCCACTTTAATTTCAAAAAAGCTTTATTTGAATTTAAGTTCAATAAAACTGATTCTTTTTGCTTTTTACTTTTTTTATAAACCCATTTTGCTTTTTTCCAATTTTTTTTCATTAAACTAATCACTTCCTTTACAGAACGATTTTCTTTATAATTTGGTCCAAAATTGAAAATTTCGTGATTAAATTTATTGTAATTTAAAAAAAATCCTAAAACTAAATAACCGAAAGAAATATCTAGTACATGTTGCCAAGGCCGTGTTGAGTTATGTTGTCGAATGTTCACTTTTAGAGATCGAGACCAAGCAGCTACACAATCTGGAATTAGTCTATCTTTTGACCAATCACCACCTCCTACTACATTTCCAGCTCTTGCTATTCCAATTTTTACATTATTTTTTTTTGTAAAATAAGATTTTAAATATGATTGTATTGCTAAATCAGCAGAGCTTTTTGAGCAGCTGTAAGGATCTATACCTCCGAGTTCACTTTTTTCATCATAAGGTTTTTTTGTCTCAATATTTTTATAGACTTTATCACTAGTTATAAATACTACATTACAATTGCCTTTATAAACTCTTAAAATGTTTAATAAATTAAGAGTACCATTTAAATTTGTAGTCCAGGTATCTTCTGGATAAGTATATGATTTTTTTACTAAAGACTGGGCGGCTAGGTGGAAAATAAAATCTGGCTTTTCTTTATTAATAATTTTTTTCAATTTTATATAATTTCTTATATCAACAAAATAGTTTTTAAATTTAATATTTTTCTTTATTAATCCAAAATGGGACTTTGAACCTACTTCTTGATTTGAAACTCCAATAACTTTTGCACCTAAAAAAGAAAGTAAAAGAAGCATCCAAGATCCTTTGAATCCAGTGTGACCAGTTATTAAAACTTTCTTCTTAAAAAAAGTTTTTTTTAACTTTTTAAATCTTATACCCATAAAGTGTCTTTCTTTTTTGGGAGTCACCTAATCTGATTAATCTTCCCTTTTTTTTTAGCTTATATGTAAATATGTTTTTAGCAATTCTATTAACAACTATATTTTTCCATAATTCATTTGAATAAACATCTAATAAAGGAAATTCACAAATTTGTAAAACTTTAGTGCCTCTCTCTAACGCTTCAATGATTGCGCCTGTAGATCCTATGAAAATTGACAAATTTTTTGTATTTTTTATTTTCTTCTTTTTTTCACTAGATAATAATTTTTCTAATTTTTTTTCAAATTTAAGAATTTTTTTTTCTTTAGCAGATATTGGATGCTTTTTGATTTTGATACCATTTAGACAATATTTGC
>JBNAKH010000089.1:0-10248 GCA_052047495.1 Candidatus Pelagibacter sp. | reverse complement strand
GACTTATTTTTTTATTTAAAATTTTATTTTTTCTTCCATCTTTGATTAATTGGTAAGTGATTGGGTATTCATAATCACCATGTTTTAAATTTATGACACCTTTTTTTTTGATTTCAATCTTCATTTTATTAGAAAATTTATTCCACATTAGTTTATCAAGAAATTCTGGCGCTGAACCTATTCCTAAAAAACCTTTAATTTTGTTTTTGATAAGACTAAACTGGTTTAAAGCAATCCAAGCCCCCATACTTGATCCGATAAATATAATATCATTTTTTTTGACAACTTTTTGAATTACTAAAGTAGTATCCCTAGTCCATTTTGAAATATTACCATTAATAAATTTTCCTGATGATTTACCATGACCTGAATATTCTAAAGCAAGAAAACCTAATTTATTTTTTTTTGCAAATTTTAAAAATGCTTGAGGTTTTTTACCTTCCAAATCCGACATAAAACCATGCAAAAAAACAATGTGGGCGGCATTTTTTTGATGTAGTTTCAAATATCTTATTTTTCTGGTAGTAGAAATTTTTAAGTAATTAAAATTTGTCATAAAAGTTTATTAGTTTTGTCTATTATTATATAATTATTTTAAATGTCATCTAATTTAAATGTTTTGCAAGTAATCCCAAAATTAGGTTACGGAGGTGCAGAAACTGGTTGCTATGATATTGCACATTTTTTACCTGAAAATAATTGTAAATCTTACATTGTTACAAGTGGTGGAGAGTTAACTAAGTTTATTGATAAAAAAAAAGTTAAATTAATAAGGCTTCCTGTTCATAGTAAAAATCCATTATTGATTTTGATAAATTCAATTATTTTAATAGCAATAATTTTGATTTTTAACATTTCAGTTGTTCACGCAAGAAGTCGAGCACCAGCTTGGTCGTGTTTAATTGCAACAAAATTAACTAGAAGAAAGTTTGTTACTACATTTCATGGGACTTATAATTTTAGAGGTAGATTAAAAAAATTTTATAATTCAGTAATGGTAAGGTCAGATTTGGTTATAGCAGGATCAAACTTTATTTTTTCACATATTCAAGAGAATTATCAGGAATTTCTGAATTCTAAAAAAAAATTTTTAGTAATTTTTAGGGGCATAAATGTAGATTATTTTGATCCAACAACCAAAATTGAAACTGATGAAAAAAAACTTTTAAATGAGTGGAATATTACTGATGAAAAAAAAATAATTCTCATGCCAGGTCGACTTACATCATGGAAGGGTCAAGAATTGTTTATTGAGGCAATAAATTTAGTTAAAATTGAATTAGGATATGAAGCATTTCATGTTGTAATATTAGGCAGTGATCAGGGAAGAGATTCTTATAAAGAAAAACTTATCAAATTAATTGAAAAATATAATCTGACCAATCAAGTAAAATTCATAGACCATTGTAAGGATATGGCTTTAGCTTATAAAGTTTCTGATATTATAGTTTCAGCATCAATTGAACCTGAAGCTTTTGGAAGAGTTGCGGTAGAGGCACAATCTATGGAAAAAATAATCATTGCTAGTAATATTGGAGGATCAAATGAGACAATTTTAAACGAAAAAACTGGGTTGTTATTTGAATCTGGTGACGCTCGCTCATTGAGTAAAAAAATCATTCAAGCAATGACAATGGACGAAACTTCCTTAAAATTAATGGGTAAGGAGGGAAGAAAAAACATTATGAAAAAATTTAATGTTGAAAAAATGTGTTTTTCTACTTATTCAGAGTATAAGAGATTACTTAATTAAATGCCCATAATTACCTTACCAGACGGAAACAATTTAGATTTTCCTAAAAAAGTGACAGGCTTAGAGATTGCTGAAAAAATTAGCAAATCACTAGCAAAACAAGCCTTGATAATGAGTGTAAATGGAGAATTAAAAGATTTATATTTTTCGATTGATACAGATTGTTCCGTTAAAATTTTTACAGCAAAAGACCCAGAGGGTTTAGAAGTTATTAGACATGACGCTGCACATATCATGGCTATGGCAGTTCAAGAATTATATCCAGGCACCCAAGTTACTATTGGACCAGTTATAGAAAATGGATTTTATTATGACTTTGCCAGAAAGGAGCCCTTTACAGATGACGATCTCAAAAAAATTGAAGAAAGGATGTCAAAAATAATTGATAAAGATTTAAAAACAAGACGAGAAGTATGGGAAAGAGATAAAGCAATTAAGCATTTTAAAAAAATTGGAGAAAAATATAAGGCAGAAATTATTGAGAGTATTCCAGAAACTGAAGAACTTTCAGTCTATCATCATGGTGATACTTGGTATGATTTATGTAGAGGACCTCATTTAGTATCATCTAGTAAAATTGGCAAAGCCTTTAAACTCACAAAAGTTTCAGGCGCATATTGGCGAGGTGACTCAAAAAATGAGATGCTTCAAAGGATCTACGGAACAAGTTGGGCCTCCCAGAAAGATTTAGACGATTATTTAAAAAGAATTGAAGAGGCAGAAAAAAGAGATCATCGTAAATTGGGCAAAGAAATGGATTTGTTTCATTTTAGAGAAGAAAGTCCAGGATCAGTTTTTTGGCATGAGAAAGGTTGGACGTTATTTCAAAAATTAATTAATTACATGAGAGCTAAACAGGACCTAGCCGGATATAAAGAGGTGAACACACCAGAGGTATTAGACAGATTATTGTGGGAAAAATCAGGTCATTGGGAAAAATATGGGGAAAACATGTATACCTCAGAAACTCCTGATGAAAAAGTTTTTGCAATTAAACCAATGAATTGCCCTGGACACATACAAGTTTTTAATCAAGGTCTTAAAAGTTATCGAGATTTACCTCTGAGAATTACTGAGTTTGGAAAAGTTCATAGATATGAACCATCTGGTGCTTTACATGGGCTATTAAGAGTAAGAGCATTCACTCAAGATGATGCTCATATTTTTTGCTCCGAAGATCAAATCACAAGTGAATGTTTAAATGTTACAAATTTGATATTAGAAATTTATAAAGATCTAGGTTTCAAAAATGTAATTCTTAAATATGCAGATAGGCCAGAGGTAAGAGTTGGTGAGGATGAGATTTGGGACAAGGCTGAAGCATCTTTGTTAAAAGCAGTCAAAGCTTCTAAACTTGAGTACAGTATAAATAAAGGTGAGGGAGCATTTTACGGTCCAAAAATAGAATTTGTTTTAAGAGATGCAATAGGTAGAGATTGGCAATGTGGAACAGTCCAAGTTGATTTAAATTTACCAGGTAGGCTAGATGCATCATACGTAGATAAAGATGGTACTAAGAAAGTTCCTGTAATGTTACATCGTGCATTATTTGGATCACTTGAGAGATTTATAGGAATTCTGATTGAAAACTATGCTGGAAAATTTCCGTTTTGGATATCTCCGTTACAAACAGTTGTTATACCTATTTCCGAAGACTTTGAAGAATACGCAAAAAAAGTTTCTAATAAGATAAGAGAAGCTGGTATTACATCAATGGTTGATTTAAAAAATCATAATTTAAATTATAAAATAAGAGATCATTCATTAGCAAAAATACCTCTTTTAATAATTTGTGGTAAAAAAGAAGTTGACAGTAACTCAGTAACCATTAGAAGATTGGATTCAAATAAACAAGAAAATATGGAACTAAACGCATTTCTAAAAAAATTTTCTGCTTTAAACAAAGCACCTTCAAATATTTAAGTGGCAGATTTTAAGCAAAACTATTTTCAAAGAAGAACCAAGGATCGTGGACCTCGATCAAATAACAGAATTTCCTCACCCGAGGTTCAAGTTATCGCAAGCGATGGAGAAAATTTAGGCGTTTTAAATACTAATGAGGCAATCTCAATGGCAAAAAATCAAGGTTTAGATTTAATCGAAATTGCCCCAAATGCTAATCCCCCAGTTTGTAAAATTATGGACATGGGAAAATATAAATATGATGCACAAAAAAAAGCAAACCTTGCGAAAAAGAAACAAAAAATAATTGCTTTAAAGGAAATTAAAATGAGACCAGTGACTGAAACGCATGATTATGAATTTAAAGTAAAAAATGCTAAAAAATTTATTGCTAAAGGTGACAAGGTAAAGTTTACCATTAGGTTTAAAGGACGTGAACTTCAACACTCTCATTTAGGGAATGAATTGATGGCCAAAATTAAAGAGGATATGAAAGATATTGGTAAAGTTGAATTGCACCCCAAGTTTGATGGGAAGCAAATGATTATGGTAATTCAACCTTTATAAGCTTTAATATAGGTTGTAAATTTTCAACATTCTTTGTATAACCTCGTTCAATTATGCCAAAATTAAAAACAAAGAGCTCAGCAAAAAAAAGATTTAAAATTTCAGCTAGAGGGAAAGTTATGATGGCTCAAGCTGGAAAGAGGCACGGCATGATAAAAAGAACTAATTCTCAGATTAGAAAACTTAGGGGTACTACTGCGATGTCAAAACAAGACGGTAAGATTGTTAAATCGTATATGCCTTACAGCTTAAGAGGTTAAAATGGCAAGAGTTAAAAGGGGTGTAACAAGTAGAGCTAAACATAAAAAAGTTTTAAAAGCTGTAAAAGGTCAGTGGGGAAGAAGAAAAAATACTATTAGAGTTGCAAAGCAAGCTATGGAAAAAGCTATGCAATACGCATATAGAGATCGAAGAAATAAGAAAAGAGATTTCAAATCATTGTGGATTCAAAGAATCAACGCGGGTGTGAGAGCTGAAGGTTTGACGTATTCCAAGTTTATTTATGGTTTAAATAAATGTGGAATTAAAATTGATAGAAAAATTTTAGCTGAGATAGCCTATGATAGCCCAGAAGCCTTTAAAACTATTGTCCAAAAAGCACAATCTGCTTTAAATTAATCTTCACTATTGTTTTATTTCGCTGAAGAAATAATCTGTAAAAATGTCTGATCTAAAAAAAATAAAAAACGAATTTATATCAAAATTAAAAGGTAAATTAGATCTAGCAGAACTTAATCAAATTAAATCTGATCTATTTGGTAAAAATGGGTTGGTCTCATCTCAATTTAAAAAAATAGGTACTATTGATGCCTCAGAAAGAAAAAAATTCGCATCTGATTTGAATATAATTAAGGATGAACTTCAAGATCTTATAAATTTAAAAATAAACGAAATAGAAAAAGCAAATATTAATGAAAAATTGGAAAAAGAAAAAATTGATGTTACTTTACCAGAGCGATCATTTGTAAAAGGTAAGATCCATCCTGTATCACAAACAATTGATGAAATATCCTCTATATTTTCTGAAATAGGCTTTAGTGTTGAGGAAGGACCAGATGTTGAAAATGAATATAACAATTTTACTGCTTTAAATACTCCAGACAATCATCCAGCAAGAGATATGCATGATACATTTTATCTTGATGAAAAAAAAGAAAGATTGCTGCGTACTCATACGTCTCCTGTTCAAATTAGAACAATGTTAAAAGATAAACCACCTTTTAAAATAATTGCACCTGGCAGAACATACAGATCTGACAGTGACCAAACACATTCACCAATGTTTCACCAAGTTGAAGGTCTTCATATAGACAAAAATATAAATATGGGTCACTTAAAAGGTTGTTTGAATTATTTTATAAAAGAATTTTTTGAAGTTAAAAAAATAAAGATGAGATTTAGGCCAAGTCATTTTCCTTTCACGGAACCATCTGCCGAAGTTGATATTGGATATGAAATCAAAGATGGAAAAATTATTATAGGGGAAGGTGATCAGTGGCTAGAAATACTAGGTTGTGGGATGGTTCATCCAAATGTTTTAAAAAATGTTAGGGTTGATCCAACTAAGTTTCAAGGTTATGCGTTTGGAATAGGAATTGATAGATTAGCGATGTTGAAATATGGAATTAATGATCTTAGAGCTTTCTTTGATTGTGATTATAGATGGTTAAACCATTTTGGATTTGATCCTTTGGACGTACCTACGAATTATAGAGGCCTAAGTAGATGAAAATCACATTTGATTGGTTAAAAGATCACTTAAAAACTAATCTGAAAGAAAAAGATCTTTTAGAACAACTTACTAATATAGGTCTAGAGGTAGAAAGTGTGGAAACTCTTTCATCTGATAATCAACTATTTAAAGTTGCAAAAATTATCAAGACAGAAAAACATCCAAACGCAGATCGACTTAAAGTTTGTGAAGTAAATGTCGGTGAGAAAGAGCTTAAAAAAGTTGTGTGTGGTGCCACTAATGCGAGTGAAGGACTTATTACTATATATGCACCTCCAGGTGCAATTATCCCGAAGACTAACACAAAATTAGAAATAGCAAAAATTAGAGGTGTAACTTCTTACGGAATGCTTTGCTCTGAGTCTGAGTTAAATTTATCTGATGAGAGTGATGGTATTACCGAATTATCTAAAAAATATGAAAAAAATATTGGTAAAAGTTATTTTTCAAAATCAAAATCTAATCTTATTGATTTATCTATTACACCTAATCGACCAGATTGTCTTGGTGTGAAGGGAATAGCCAGAGATCTCGCAGCTTCAGGTTTTGGAAGGTTAATAATATCTAAAGAAAAAAAAATTAAATTAAAAACAAAACAAACTTTAAAAGTTAAGATAAATAAGGAGAAAGGACAAGGGTGTAGTGCTTTTGGAAGTTGTTTAATTAAAAATGTAAAAAATACCGAGAGTCCTCAATGGCTCAAAGATAAATTAATTTCAGTTGGTCAAAAACCTATTTCAGCTATTGTTGATATAACAAATTATGTAATGCTAGATATTAATCGACCATTACACGCATATGATGCTGACAAAATTGAAAAAGGGATAATCGTAAGAAACTCAAAATCTGGAGAAGAATTTACAGCACTGGACAATAAAATTTATAAGTTAGAAAAAGGTATGTGTGTTATTAGTGACAACAAAGGAGTTTTAGGATTAGGTGGAATAATTGGGGGCACAAGATCAGGCACAGAATTTGATACAAAAAATATACTATTAGAGTCTGCTTATTTTGATCCAAGATCAATTAGAAATACGGCAAAAAAATTGAATTTAGATACAGATGCAAAATTTAGATTTGAAAGAGGAATTGACCCATTATCCATCGAAATTGGTTTAAAGAAAGCGGCATCACTAATTCAAGAGATTTGTGGTGGTGAAGTTAGTAAAATTGATATTCAAAAAATTGAATCTTATAAAACCAAAATTATAAACTTTGATGTAAATTCTTTTGAAAATATAGTTGGATTTAAAATTTCTGAAAAGCAAATCCAAAGAATTTTGACTGATCTTGGTTTTATTATTAAAAAAGAAAAAAATTCTTTAAAGTTGATAGTTCCTTCCTGGAGACCAGATATTTCACAGCAAATAGATATTATTGAAGAGTTGGTGAGAATAAGTGGTTATGATAAAATAAAAACAATTGACCCAATTAAGGATAGATCTAAATCCACTTTAACTCAAACTCAAAGATTATTCCATTTCTTACAAAGAGCAATTGCTTCGAAGGGTTATTTAGAGACAATAACATGGTCATTTACAGATCAAAGTTATAACGATCACTTTAGAGAAGCTGGTAAAGAAATAAAAATTGTAAACCCTATAAGTTCTGAATTGGGAGTTTTAAGAAATTCCATATTTTCAAATTTAATTATGTATATGAGTAAAAATTTGGATAGAGGCTTTAAAGATTTATCTATATTTGAGATCGGTCCTGTTTTTACTGGTTCAAATCCAGGTGAGCAAAAGACAGTAGTTTGTGGTTTATCAGCCGGTAAAAAATCAAGACTTTCTTGGATCGATAAAGAGAGAAATATTGATTTATTTGATGCGAAAAGAGATGTAGTGCAAACTTTGAGTGAGGCAGGTTATAATTCTGATCATTTTTTTATTGATAGTAAAACACCAAATTATTATCATCCAGGAAAGTCCGGTAGAATTTTCTTAGATCATAGTAAAGATAAAGTTGCAGCTTATTTTGGTGAAATTCACCCTAATATTCTAAAAAAAATTGATATTAAAACTGAAAATTTAATAGGTTTTGAAATCTTTTTAGAAAATTTAAAACTTTCAAGAAAAACATTGAAAGATCAAAAATTAAAGTTTTCTGTATCGGATTTTCAAAAATCAGAGCGGGATTTTGCATTTGTAGTTAATAAAGATGTAGAGGCACAAGAGTTAATAAGCGTAATCTCTAATGTGAATCCAAATCTTATTAGCAATATAAAAGTTTTTGATGTTTATGAAGGTGAAAATATTCCAGACAACCAAAAGTCTATAGCGATCAGTATAACAATTCAGTCATCAGAAAAAACTTTGAACGATAAGGACTTAGAGAAAATTAATAATTCAATCATAGAAGCAGTGGAAAATAAAACCGGCGCTAAAATTCGATCTTAAAATTAAAATGAGTACAATCGATAATATCAGAAATTTTGCAATCATTGCTCACATTGATCATGGGAAATCTACGATAGCTGATAGAATAATCCATCAATGTGGTGGCTTGACAGAGAGAGAAATGAAATCACAAGTACTTGACTCTATGGATATAGAAAGGGAAAGAGGCATCACAATAAAAGCACAGACAGTAAAGCTGAATTATAAAGCAAAAAACGGAAAAAATTATATTTTAAATATTATAGATACCCCTGGTCATGTAGATTTTAGTTATGAGGTAAGTAGATCTTTGTATGCCTGTGAAGGATCAATATTAATTGTAGATAGTACTCAGGGTGTTGAAGCTCAAACACTAGCTAATGTCTATCAAGCTCTAGATATTAATCATGAAATCATTCCAGTTTTAAACAAGATAGATTTGCCGGCTTCTGATCTAGATAGAACAAAGAAACAAATCGAAGATGTTATTGGAATTGACACTGAAAATGCAATTCCTTGTTCAGGAAAAACTGGAGAAGGTATAAATGATATTCTGGAGCAAATTATTAATCAATTACCGAGCCCAAAAGGTGACACTAATAAAGATTTAAAATGTCTATTAGTTGATAGTTGGTATGACACTTATTTAGGTGTCGTGATTTTAGTTAGAGTAATTAATGGTAAACTAACAAAAAATATGAAAATTAAAATGCTTTCTACCAACCAAGATTATATAGTTGAAAAAGTTGGAGTTTTTACACCAAAGGCTAAAGATATAGATGAATTAAACACTGGCGAAATAGGTTTTATTACTACAGGAATTAAAGTTCTTTCAGAAACAAAAGTCGGTGACACTATCTGTGATGCATCAAAATCACCTGTAAATGCATTGCCTGGTTTTAAACCAAGTAAACCTGTAGTTTTTTGTGGGTTGTTTCCTGTTGATAGTTCTGAATATCAAAAATTAAAAGATGGGTTAGCCAAATTACAATTAAATGATGCAAGTTTTTCATATGAAGCAGAGTCATCATCAGCTCTAGGATTAGGATTTAGATGTGGATTTTTAGGTCTCTTACATCTTGAAATCATCACAGAAAGATTAGAAAGAGAGTTTGATGTAAACTTATTAACAACTACACCTGGAGTAGTTTATAAAGTTAAATTAAATAATGGTAAAATTATAGATTTACAAAATCCATCAACTCTTCCTGATCCAACAAATATTGATTCAATTGAGGAACCTTGGATTAAAGCTACCATAATAACTCCAGATGAATTTCTGGGTTCAATAATAAAATTGTGTCAGGATAAAAGAGGAATTCAAACTAATCTTTCATATTCAGGTAATAGAGCTGTATTGAATTATGAATTGCCATTAAATGAAGTAGTTTTTGATTTTAATGATAGAATAAAATCTATGACAAGTGGTTATGCAAGTTTTGATTATGAAATTTTAGAGCATAGAGAGGGAGATTTAGTAAAACTTGGCATTTTAGTTAATAGTGAACCAGTCGATGCACTTGCCATGATGATACATAAAGATTTTGCTCAAAAAACTGGAAGAGAAGTTTGTGAAAAATTAAAAGATTTGATACCTAGACACAATTTTATGATTCCAGTGCAAGCTGCAATTGGTGGCAAAATTATTGCAAGAGAGACAATTAAGGGTTTTAAGAAAGATGTTTTGACCAAAATTCATGGTGGAGGTGCAACAGATAGAAAAAGAAAACTTTTAGAAAAACAAAAAAAGGGAAAAGCGAGATCCAAACAATTTGGAAGAGTTGAGATTCCTCAAGAAGCATTTATAGGAGTTTTGAAGATCAAAGGTGCTAAATGAAAATTTACGATTGTTTCATATTTTTTAATGAAAATTTATTGACTGAAATAAGATTTAACATTTTAGATAAGTATGTAGA
>JBNAKH010000088.1:0-10410 GCA_052047495.1 Candidatus Pelagibacter sp. | reverse complement strand
AGGCAAGAATTTTTAATAAAGGTTTTTCAAATATCTCATAAATATTTATCATTTTTTCATCCTTCAAGCTTTTTTGAAATTTTTTGTATAATCTAAATGTGATATCAGCATCTTCAGCTGCGTAATCTTTGGCTTTTTCAACATCTACTTCACTGAAATTAATTTCCTTTTTTCCTGTCCCAACTAAATCTTTAAAAGATATTGTTTTATGGTTTAAGTGAATTTCTGATAATGTATCCATATTATGTCTATTTTTTCCTGCATCAAGAACATAGGACATCAGCATGGTATCTTCCATTGAAGTCATATTAATTCCGTGTTTGAAAAAAACTATAAAATCAAATTTTATATTTTGACCTATTTTTTTGATACTAGGATCCTCAAGTAAGGGTTTTAACTTTTTTAAAACTAAATCTTTTTCGATACATTTGTTAGATTTATGACCGATAGGAATATAACAAGCTTTTCCAATTTTTGAACTTAATGAAACACCGACTAGATCTGCCTGATGAGGATCTAATGAATTTGTTTCGGTATCTACAGCAACTTCACCTAACTCCTCAGCTTCAGTTATCCAGTTGTCGATTTGTTCCAAATTTTCAATTAGATAATATTCTTTTTTATTGATTGCTTTTTGATTTTTTTCAATTTTAACCTCGTTTTTGATACTTGTTAAATTTGGTTCTCCATATGCAGAGATAGCTGAGCTCAACAATCTATTAAATTCCATCTCCCTCAAAAATTTATAGAGTTTATCTTTATCAATACTTTTTAATTCAAGATCAGTTAGATTTTTATTTACGGGAGCATCACTTTTTAATGTCACTAGTTTTTTACTTATTAAAGCCTTATCTTTATTCTCAATGAGTGTTTCTCTTCTTTTGTTTTGTTTAATTTCATGAGCAGATTTTAAAAGTTTTTCAAGGTCTCCATATTTATTAATTAATTCTGCAGCTGTTTTAACACCAATTCCAGGAACTCCTGGTACATTATCGCTGCTATCACCAGCTAAAGCCTGGACATCAATTACCTTACTTGCACCTACACCAAATTTATTTTTAATATCTTCCTCTGAAATAAACTTATTTTTCATTGGATCATAAATTCGAACGTTTTTTCTATATAATTGCATTAAATCCTTATCTGAGGACACTATTGTTACTTTTGCACCTTGTTTTAAAATCATTTCAACATACGTTGCAATTAAGTCATCAGCTTCATAATTTATCAATTCCAATGAAGGTAAATTAAAAGCTAATACTGATTTTCTGATGTAATCAAATTGAGGAGCTAAATCATCAGGTGCTTCAGCTCTATTAGCTTTGTAATCACTATAAATTTCGTTTCTGAAAGTTTTTCTAGCAGAGTCAAATATAACTGCAAAATGTGTTGGTTTTTGTAAATTTTGATTTGACTTTGAGTCCTCTAGAAGTTTAAAAAGCATACTGCAAAAACCACTCACTGCACCCGTCGGTAATCCATCACTTTTACGCGTTAATGGTGGTAACGCATAATACGCTCTAAAAATGTAACCTGATCCATCAATTAAATAAAAATGATCTGTTTTTTTAATTTTTTCCATTAGAAATTAATATAGATTATAGACAGAAATAAGAGTATTATTTTTTATGGAACTTATAAAGCAAAATACACAAGCCCAAATAATTAAATCAATACTTGTAATTTTTTTAGGTTCTTTGTTACTTGCTGTCTCGGCAAAAATTAAAATTCCTTTCTATCCAGTTCCAATGACAATGCAAACTTTTGTAGTTCTTTTTATTGGAATAAGCTTTGGATATAAAATAGGTGTTGCGACAATTGGTTTATATTTGATTGAAGGAATTGCAGGTCTTCCTGTGTTTTCAAATTCTCCAGAAAGAGGAATAGGTTTAGCTTATTTTACAGGTCCAACAATGGGATATCTAATTGGATTTCTTTCAGCTTGTTTTTTAGCTTCTTTTGTAAAATTAAAAGATAATTATTTAATCATTTTCTCAAAACTTATACTTGCAGTATCAACAATCTATATTTTTGGTATTTTGTGGTTAGGGACACTAATTGGATGGGACAAACCTATATTCGATTTAGGTGTTAAGCCTTTTCTATTAGCTGAAATATTTAAGATAGTTTTACTTGTGCTTATTGCTAAGAAAATTTTTAAATTTAGAAAACTTATTTAGGTGATCTTTTAGATAAAATTCTTTGAAGAGTTCTTCGGTGCATTTTTAGTCTTCTTGCTGTCTCTGAAACATTTCTGTTACACAATTCAAAAACTCTGTGTATATGTTCCCATTTTACTCTATCTGCTGACATTGGATTTTCAGGTGGAGCCGCTTTTTTAGCAGGATCAGCTAAAAGAGCTTTTTCAACATCATCTGCATCTGCAGGTTTAGCCAAATAATCTATTGCACCCTCTTTTATTGCTGCAACAGCAGTTGGAATATTTCCATATCCTGTTAACATTATTATTCTACTTTCAGGATTAGAGGTCTGTATTTGTTTTACAACTTCTAAACCATTGCCATCGCCCAACCTCAAATCAACAACAGCGAATCCTGGTTTTTTTGTTTTGACTGTATCAATTCCTTTTTGCACACCTTCAGCTTGAATAACTTCAAAACCCTTTTTTTCCATAGCCCTAGCTAATCTTTCTCTAAATGGATTGTCATCATCAACAATTAATAGTGATTTATTGTTGAAATCAGCTAAATTTTGTAATGCGCCTTCGTTTTTCATAGATCCAATATGGGAATTTTTTTCCACAATTCAATAGGTCATTATTTGCTTTACATTAGGTAAGTATTGAATTAATTGCTCGATTCATTAAAGTTTTTTAAATAAAAAGCTTTTTTTTGTTAAATTTTTTTTGGGGGGCATGAAAAATGCAAAAATTTAAGTCGGTTGAAGAACTAGTTAATCAACTGAGACCAGACAAACCGGTTTATTGTATTAGAAAGAAATCAATTCTTTCAGCTTCCAAATTTTTTCAAAAAAACTTTCCAGGTAAAATTCTATATGCTGTCAAAACAAATCCTCATCCTGAGGTAATTAAAGCTTTATTAAAAAGCGGTATTAATCAATTTGATGTTGCCTCAGTGGAGGAGATAAAAGCAGTCAGAAAATTTGATCAAGTATCTAAGTGTTCTTTCATGCACACAATTAAAAGTAGAGAAGATATAAGTGAAGCATACTTCAAATATGGAGTCAAAACATTTGCACTTGATACTAAAGATGAATTGATAAAAATTATTGAGAGCACCAGCAATGCAAAAGATTTAGAATTATTTGTAAGAGTGGCTGTATCAAATGAACATGCTGAAATTGACTTATCAAAAAAATTCGGTGCTATAAATTCAGAGGCGGCAGGACTTTTAAGATTAGTAAAACAACATTCAAAAAAGATTGGATTAAGTTTTCATGTAGGATCGCAATGTATGCATCCAATTTCATACTCAAAAGGGATTTCTGAAATTGCAAATATAATAAAGAAAACGAAAATTGTTCCTGATTATCTAAATATAGGAGGCGGCTTTCCAACTATCTATCCAGATTTAATTCCACCCTCTTTAGAGAGTTATTTTAATGAAATTAAGAAAGGTTTAGAAAATTTAAAGATTGAAAATTTACCAGAAATAATTTGTGAACCAGGTAGAGCCTTAGTTGCTGAAAGTGGTTCAACTATAGTTCGGGTTAACTTAAGAAAAAAACAAAAACTTTATATAAATGATGGAACTTATGGAACACTATTTGATGCAGGAACACCAAATATTGTTTTTCCATCTAAAATGATAAAAGATAATTCAAACAAAATTATTTCAAAAAAATTAACTGCATTTGATTTTTATGGACCAACATGCGACAGCATGGATTACATGAAAGGTCCTTTCCTTTTACCTAATAATATTAAAGAAAATGATTATATAGAACTTGGTCAATTAGGTTCATACGGCCTTACCTTTAGAACACAGTTTAATGGTTTCTATTCCGATAAAATTTATGAAGTTGAAGATAATGCTATAATGAGCCTTTATAACAAAGACAGCAACAAAGATACTTTAGTTGCTTAATGTCAAAAAACAAAAATCTAGGACATAATAGTAAAAAAGACTTTCTTAAAAATCCAGTTGAACATATAGATATTACATCTTTTGACTCTAGAAAAATTATTTCATCAATGGAGAAAATGTCATTTGTTTCAAGAGAAACTGCAAATGCAGCAAACATCTATAATGAAATGTTAAAAGATAAAGATTGCACAATTTTTCTAACTTTAGCTGGTTCGACCTCAGCAGCTGGTTGTATGAATATTTACAAAGATTTAGTCAAATACAATATGGTAGATGCAATCGTTGCAACTGGTGCTTCGATAATTGATATGGATTTTTTTGAGGCATTAGGATTTAAGCATTATCAAGGCTCTCAATTTCAAGATGATACTGAACTTAGAAAAAATTATATTGATAGAATATACGATACCTACATCAACGAAGATGAATTACAAATTTGTGATAAGAAAATTTGTGAAATAGCTGATAACTTGGAGCCTAGAAGCTATACCTCTAGAGAATTTATTTACGAAATGGGAAAATATCTCAAAAAAAACTCAGTAAAGAAAGATTCTTTAATTGAAACTGCCTATGATCACAATGTGCCAATATTCTGTCCTGCTTTTACAGACTCTAGCGCTGGCTTTGGTTTAGTAATTCATCAAGAAAAGAACCCGAAATCTCATATTACAATAGACTCTATAAGAGAATTTCGAGAATTAACTGAAATAAAAATTAAATCAAAAGGTTCTGGATTATTTATGATAGGTGGCGGAGTGCCAAAAAATTTTATTCAGGACACAGTCATATGTGCTGAACTTTTAGGTAAAGATGTTGAAATGCATAAATATGCTGTGCAAATTACTGTAGCAGACTCAAGAGATGGTGCGTGTAGCAGTTCAACTTTAAAAGAGGCAAGTTCATGGGGTAAAGTTGATGTCACGAAAGAACAAATGGTTTTTGCTGAGGCAACAAGTGTATTACCTTTGATTGCAAGTGATGCATATCATAAAGGTGAATGGAAAAATAGAGATAGAAAAAACTTTACAAAAATTTTTGGATAAAACATTGCAATATCTTTCAAATAAAAAAGGGTTTCTTGGAATAGATAATAAATTCAATTTTAAAGAAAAAGTTGTAATTATTCCTTTTGGTCTGGAAAAAACTGTGAGTTATGGTGGTGGGACTAAAAATGGCCCAAAAGAGATAATTAAAGCTTCACATCAAGTTGAATTATATGATGAGGAATTAAATTGTGAACCTTACAAAAAAATAGGAATTAAAACTTTAAAACCTTTTAAGATTGATAAAAATATTAAAAAAGCTTTAAAAAAGATAGCTAACATAAATAAAGAAATTCTTAATAATAAACTTTTTCCAATGACTTTTGGTGGTGAACATTCAATCACACCAGGATGTATTGTTCCATTTGTTAAAAAACATAAAAATATCTGCCTCTTACATTTCGATGCTCATGCAGATTTAAGAGAAAGTTATAATGGTGAAAAATTTTCACACGCATCTGCTATCAGAAGATGTTTAGATTATAAAAATGTCTCAATAATCTCATTTGGAATTAGAAATATTTCTAAAGAGGAGATACCTTTTTTAAAAAAAAATAAATCTAGAATTAGTATTTTTTGGGCAAAAGATAAGGCAAAATGGAATTTAAAAAAATTTAAAAAACTTATTAAAAATAAGACTGTTTATCTAACTTTCGATGTAGATGGATTAGATTCGAGTATAATGCCTGCAACTGGAACACCTGAACCTGGCGGTTTATTATGGGATGAAGTTTTAGATATAATTAAGATTGCTGCCAAAAACTCAAACATCGTTGGCGCAGATATAAATGAGCTCGCACCAATCAAAGGATTTAATTCCTACAATTTTCTAGTAGCAAAGTTGGCCTATAAAATATTATCTTATAAATATTTATATTAAATCTAAACTGGTTTAAGTGTTTTCAGCAGTAGTCTGAAAGGGATTAACATCATCAAAGCAACAAAAATTTTTACACTTAAATCTCCTAAAGACAATGTGATCCAAGGAATGCCTGTTCCATAAAAAGATATTGAAAAAAATATAAACGTATCAATTGTTGAACCTATCAAAGATGACGTTAAAGGTGCAACAAACCATTCTTTTTTTCTCAATTTATCAAAAATTTGAACATCTAAGAGTTGGGCAACTAAAAAGGCAGTACCCGATCCAATTGCAATTCTTATAGATATCAAGTCTGTAAAGTTTGTTGAGAATAAAAGCGTAAAGCTAATACCTATAGCAAAACCAATATAAACAATTTTTCTGGCAACTATCTTGCCAAAAGATCTGTTGGCTAAATCTGTGATCAAGAAAGCAATCGGATAGCTAAAAGCTCCATAAGTTAATATTTCTTCTAAACCATAATATTTTATAGGGAACTGAACTAAATAATTAGATGCTAAAACAACTGCTCCCATTAAAAATGAGAGTATAAAAAAAATTTTATTCATTAAGTTGTCTTAGATTGAACTTGTTTTTTTTGAAATGGAGACTTTATTAATAAACATTTTTTCATCTTCTTTAATCTTGGAGATAAATTTTTATTTTTTACAGTCTTTAAAAACTCGTCAAAACTTCCTTTTTTATCTACAGATCTTACACCAGCATTACTTACAGTAAGTTTCATGCTTCTCTTTAAAAGTTCACTTGTAAATTTTACTTTTTTTAAATTAGGTAAAAATCTTCTCTTTGTCTTATTATTAGCATGACTAACATTATGACCTTTAAGGGGAATTTTGCCGGTAAGTTCACATTTTTTTGACATAATATTTTCGACTATATAAAGTGAGTTGATGATTGCGTCAAGTTTATAAAATTTAAGAAGTTGTTTTTTTCCCTATGATTTCACTATAATGTTTGACGCCATCTCTTATCAATAATTCCTTAAGCTCTTTTTTAATAAGGTTTACAATATTTGGTCCTCTGTATACCATACCTGTATAAAGTTGAACATAACTCGCGCCAGCTAAAAACTTATTGTACGCACTTATTCCAGAGTCTACTCCACCAACTCCAATAATTTTAATTTTATTACCAAGAGTTTTATAAAATTTATTAATCAGCATTGTAGATTTTTCTTCTATTGGTTTACCTGACAAACCTCCTTTTTGATGCTTTTGAATATCATTTAATTCATCTCGAGTAGAGTCAGAGGTGTTCGATAAAATAACTGCTTTGATATTATTGCTTAAAAGAACATCAGAAATTTTGGGTATTTCCTGATCTTTAATATCTGGTGAGACTTTTACTACAATTGGAATTTTTGAATTTAGTTTTGTTTTTTCACTATTGATTATATTTAATAAACTATTCAATTTTTCCTGATCATGAAAATTTCTCAGCTCTTCGGTGTTGGGAGATGAAATATTAATCGTAATATAGTCTGCAAATTCATGGAAGGTTTTTAAACATTCAACATAATCCTTCAATCTATCATTTGTATCTTTGTTAGGACCTATGTTAATTCCAAGTAAACCAATTTGTTTATTACTTGAGATCCTATCAACAATGTTTTTTGCACCTAAATTATTAAAACCCAATCTATTAATTAATGCCTCATCTTCGACTAATCTAAAAACTCTTGGCTTGGGGTTACCATATTGTTTAAGAGGTGTAACTGTACCCACCTCCACAAAACCAAATCCCAATTTAAACAAAGAATTATAAACCTCAGCATTTTTGTCAAATCCTGCTGCCATTCCAATTGGATTTTCTATCTCTTTTTCAAATAATTTAGTCTTAAATAAATGGCTATTTTTATTTTTATCCAAAACATTTGGCACGAAATTAAATTTTAATGACTTTATTGCCAAACCATGGGCTGTCTCTGGATCAAGTTTAAAAATTAGAGATCTTAAATTTGAAAACATTATTTAATTTTATTTATTATAAGATCTTTAGTTTCTTTAACACCAAAAAAACTTATAAAAAAACCCATTCGAGGGCCATTTTCGACTCCAAATACAACTTCATAAATTAATTTAAACCAGTCTCTCAAATTTTCTGAATACCCATTTTCTTTTCCTGTTGAATAAATTAAAGTTTGAATTTCTTCGGGAGACATCTTGTCATTACATTTATCTAAGGTTGATATTAGAGCCTCTAGTGCTTTTTTTTCTATTTGATCAGGTATTTTATATTTTTTTTTGGCTTTTATTACATCGTTAAAATATTTAATAGCATAACCAATTAGATTATCAAAAATGGGGTGATCTTTTTCAGAAATATTTTCCTTATATTTTTTTACGAACTTCCATAATAATTCTTTGTTTTCGGCATTACTTGTTTCTACAAGATTTAATAACATAGAAAATGACATAATCATTTTTTCTTTTGGAACACTGCCATTATGAACATGCCATACTGGATTCATCAGTAACTGAAGCTCATCTTGGGTTTTAGCCTTTTCAATAAATTCCAAATATTCATCGACCGCTTTTGGAACTATCTCATTATAAAGTTTTTTAGCTCTTTTTGGATTTTGATACATATATAATGATAAACTTTCTGGTGAGGCGTACTCCAACCATTGCTCGATTGTTATTCCATTCCCTTTTGATTTAGAAATCTTTTCCCCTTTCTCATCCAAAAAGAGTTCATAAGCAAAACCAGATGGGTTTTTTTTTCCAATTAGTTTAATAATTTTAGTGGATAATATTGCACTTTCTATCAGATCTTTTCCGTACATTTCAAAGTCAACATCTAACGCATACCATCTCATGGCCCAATCGACT
Organism: Candidatus Pelagibacter sp.; assembly: GCA_052047495.1. Taxonomy (GTDB): domain Bacteria; phylum Pseudomonadota; class Alphaproteobacteria; order Pelagibacterales; family Pelagibacteraceae; genus Pelagibacter. The sequence goes on along the minus strand of JBNAKH010000088.1, from coordinate 1,586 downwards.
TTCCACTGAAGTTTACAATGACCATCTAATATACTTGATTCTAAATCTTTACCTTTATTATCAAACACAATTTTAGACTTAGAATTATCAATTTCTTTAACTGGAATTTCCAAAACATGTCCTGTTTCTGGACAAATAGGAAGAAATGGACAATAAGTTTTTTGACGTTCTTTTCCTAAAGTAGGCATAATGATATTCATTATTCCATCATAATTATCTAAAATAATTTGAAGTGTTGGATTAAAAAAACCTGATTTATACAATTGAGTAGAGCTTTTGAAATTATACTTAAAATTAAAATTATTTAAAAACTTTTTTAATTTCTCATTATTATGTTCACCAAAACTATAATATTTTTCAAAGGGATCTGGTACGTCTGTCAAAGGTTTATGAAGGTTTTTTTCTAACAATTCTTTATTGGGTACATTGTCTGGTACTTTTCTAAGACCATCCATGTCATCAGAAAAAGTGATAATTTCTGTTGGAAGATCAGTTAATTGTTTTAACGCATTAACCATCATAGAAGTTCTAGCAACTTCTCCAAATGTTCCTATGTGGGGAAGTCCACTTGGGCCATATCCAGTCTGTAGTGTAATTTTACCTTTTTTTTCTAAAAAAGATTTTCTTTCTTTAAGCATTTTTTTTGCTTCAACGATTGGCCAAGAGCTTGTTTTTTCTAAGTTTTCTTTTTTTATCATGAATAATTCAACAAAATCTTTAATTAACGAACTACTTAATTCTTATAGAGTTGAAATTTATTTACCATAAAATAATGTTCTTTCAAAATGTCTAATTATAAAACAGTTTTTTTCACTCTTGGAATTCTTCAAATAATTCTTGGTATTTTTATGCTTGTTCCAATAATTGTACAATTTATTTACGGTCAAATAGATTCCTCTTTTTTTGGTGCAGCAATTGTTACAATCATTTTTGGAACCTTATTTTTTCTCTCCAATCTAGATCATGAAAAAAAACTTAATTTACAACAAGCATTCCTTCTAACTGCATTAGCATGGTTAAGTATTGCTATATTTGGTTCACTACCCTTTATATTCTCTAATTTGGAATTTTCAGTCACAAATGCCTTTTTTGAAAGTATGTCAGGTATTACAACAACTGGTTCAACAATCATATCAAATTTAGAAAATATGCCTAAAGGGATATTATTTTGGAGAGCAATACTTCAATGGTTGGGGGGTATTGGTGTCATAGTGATGGCGATTACATTAATGCCCATAATGAATGTTGGAGGAATGCAATTATTCAAAATATCAAACAATGATTCATCTGAAAAAATTCTTCCAAAGTCTAAAGAGGTTGCTCTAAGATTAATTTATATTTACTCTGGATTAACAGCGCTATGTGCAATCACTTACAATATTTTTGGAATGAATATTTTTGATAGTATTACACATTCGATGACAACTATAGCAACTGGTGGATTCTCTAATTATAATCAATCCATTGGTTTTTTTAATAGCATAGCGATAGAAACTACGGCTATGGTATTTATTATTTTAGGAAGTGTTCCATTTATCGTGTACATTAAATTTTTGAATGGCAATAGGTCTATTTTTACATCAGAT
>JBNAKH010000087.1:0-2984 GCA_052047495.1 Candidatus Pelagibacter sp. | reverse complement strand
TAAAATTAAAATATTTTTTACACTATTATAAATCTAAAGCATTAAAAAAAAGATGTAAAAAGGATTATGCTTCTCAAAAAAAAATATTTGAAGAAAAATTAGATCACAAAAACTTCTCACAAAAATGGTTTTTAAACAATTTTGAAATTTTTACTTTTTTTTTGCCAAAAGATAAGAGTTCAAAATTTGATTATTTAGAGGTAGGTTGTTATGAGGGGTTATCTTCTTTTTATGTTTTATCTGAATACAAATTTGTAAATGCCTTTTTTTTAGATATATGGGATATGCCTAACCCGAATAGTAAAACACTTTCGCCTAATTTTGATTTAATAGAAAAAGCTTTTGATCAGAATCTCTCAGGGTTTAATTTTAAGAAAATAAAAAATGACTCAGTTATTTCAATGAGAAAATTGTTAAAAGAAAATGTTCATTTTGACTTTATTTACATTGATGGATCTCATAATGGTGAAGATATTCTGTCTGATGCAATTGAAGCATTTAAAATTTTAAAAGTTAATGGACTTATGTTTTTTGATGATTTTTTACAACATGATGATAATAGAATTTTACAATCATACGTAGGTATTGATAAATTTTTGTCTCTATATTCTGATTATTTGGAAATTGAGTATTTTCAAAATAATTTAGTTGTTAGAAAAAAATGAAATATAAGTGGAGAGGTGGCCGAGTGGTTGAAGGCGCACGCTTGGAAAGCGTGTAAAGGGGCAACTCTTTCATGGGTTCGAATCCCATTCTCTCCGCCACAAATAATCTTTATTTTATGCGGTCAATTTGACATTTTTTACGAATTGGTAAAATTATAAAAAGAGCAATTTAATGCAAAAAATGATATAATTAATTTTTCCGTAAAATAAAAAATGACGACTTTAAATAAATACCAGGCAGACTCGATTAAGGTTCTTAAAGGTCTAGAGGCAGTAAGAAAAAGACCTGGGATGTATATTGGTGATACGGACGATGGTACAGGTCTACATCACATGGTTTATGAAGTTGTTGATAACTCAATAGATGAAGCATTAGCAGGTTATTGTAAAAATATTGATGTAATGATGAATTTTGATGGCACAATTACTGTTAAAGATGATGGTAGAGGTATTCCAATAGATATTCATAAAGGGGAAAAGAAATCTGCAGCAGAGGTGATTATGACTCAACTTCATGCTGGAGGTAAATTTGATCATGACTCATACAAAGTATCAGGAGGTCTGCATGGCGTTGGTGTATCTGTTGTTAATGCTCTTTCAGCAAAATTACAATTAGAAATCCATAGAGACGGCCAAAAATATTTCATTGAGTTTAAAGAGGGAGATGCTAAATCGCCACTGAAGAAAATTGGTAAATCAAAAGAAACTGGAACTCAGATAACGTTTTTACCTTCAAAGGAAATTTTTTCATCTATCAAATTTAATTCAAATACACTTATAAAAAGAATGAGAGAATTAGCTTTCTTAAATAAAGGAATCAAAATTACATTCTCGGACTTTACAAATAAAAAGGAAAAGAAAACCATTTTTAAATTTGATGGTGGTGTAATAGAGTTTGTAAATTTTTTGGATGAAAAAAGAGAAAAATTGCAGAATAAAAACGGTAATGATTTATTTAAAAAGCCTATTTACATAGAGGGTAAAAAACAAAATGTAGAAATAGAGTGCTCTCTCAAATGGAATGCTTCCTATAGCGAAGATGTATTCCCATATACTAACAATATTCATCAAAAAGATGGTGGAACACACTTGCTTGGTTTTAGAAGCGCCTTAACAAGAGTTGTTAATAAATATGCGAATGAGCATAATCTCTTGAAAAAAAATAAATTTACTATATCAGGTGATGATATCAAGGAAGGGTTAACTTGTGTATTGTCAGCAAAAATCCCTGATCCTAAATTTTCATCTCAGACTAAAGATAAGCTTGTATCCTCAGAGGTGCGAATGATAGTTGAAAATATCGTTAACGAAAAACTTTCTATATGGTTTGATCAAAATCCATCCATTGCTAAAATTATTTTAGCAAAGATTATTCAAGCTGCGTTAGCCCGAGATGTTGCTCGAAAAGCAAGAGAAAGTGTTAGAAGGAAAGGTGCTCTTGAGTTAAGCGGGCTTCCTGGAAAGTTAGCCGATTGTCAAATTGGTAAACAAGAAGGAACAGAACTATTTATTGTGGAGGGAGATTCAGCTGGCGGATCAGCGAAACAAGGCAGAAACAGAGCTAACCAAGCGGTATTGCCTTTGAGAGGAAAAATTCTCAATACATACGTAGATGCAAACGATGGTAAGAAAAATGGCAATAATAATAATGGTTCAGATCACAGGACAAAAGCTTTATCAAAGATGATTTCATCAAATGAAATTTTAACATTGATAAATGCTTTAGGATTAGATCCGAAATCTCAAGAAATAGATTTAAAAGATCTTAGATACGGTAAAGTTATAATTATGACGGATGCAGATGTTGATGGATCACACATAAGAGCTTTATTATTAACCTTTTTTAATAACAAACCATTTAATAAACTTATTGAAAATGGGCATGTTTATTTAGCACAGCCACCATTATTTAAAATTAATAAAGGATCAAAAGGAGTTTATATCAAAGACGAAAAAGAGCTTGAACAATATATTATTAATAACAATAAAGATTTTAAAAAAATCAAAAAGGGATCAAAAGAATTTGATAGATTTATGGAGTCTGAAAAGTCGAAATTAAACATTCAAAGATTTAAAGGTTTGGGAGAAATGAATCCAGAGGAATTATGGAGCACAACTCTAAATCCAGATACAAGAAACTTATTGCAAGTTCAGTACTCAAAAGATTTAAAAAAAGATCAAGTCTTGATTCATACACTCATGGGAAATGATGTTTCTTTAAGGAAAGACTTTATAGTATCTAACGCAATAAATGTACAAAATTTAGATATTTAAAAATGAAGTTTTTTGAAACTTCAAAACAATATTCTTTAAAAAAAT
>JBNAKH010000086.1:0-1045 GCA_052047495.1 Candidatus Pelagibacter sp. | reverse complement strand
ATCAAAGAGTAAAGGAGTATCTTTGATAAAAATAAGATAGATTCAAAATTACAAAGTCACAATAAAACAATTCTTGATCCTAATTTTTGGCAGGATAATTCTAACAAAAAAAAAATACTTAAAGAAAAAAAATTGTATGAGGATTTGGTTGGTTCTTATAAAAGTTCTGTAAATCAACTAAAAGACCTAGGAGATTTGTATGAACTAGCTTTAGAGGAAAATAATACCAGCATACAAAATGAGGTTTTAGAAAGTGTCAAGAATTTAAGAAAATTAGCGAAAAAAAATGAAATTAATTGTTTTTTATCAAATGAGTCCGACTCTTTTGATTGTTACATAGAAATTCATGCTGGCGCCGGAGGTACTGAAAGCCAAGATTGGGCAGATATGTTGAGAAGAATGTATTTAAAATGGTCTGATAATAAAAATTATAAATCAACATTAATAAGTGAACATAAGGGTGATGAGGCAGGTATAAAATCCTCAACAATTAAAATTGAAGGCGATTATGTATTTGGTTGGTTAAAAAAAGAGTCTGGAATTCACAGGTTAGTAAGAATTTCCCCATTCGACTCAGGTGCAAGACGTCATACTAGTTTTGCTAGTATTTGGGTTTATCCAGTTGTGGATGAAAATATTAATATTGAAATTCAAGATAAAGATTTGAGAATTGACACATATCGATCTAGTGGTGCTGGTGGCCAACATGTTAATACAACTGATAGTGCAGTTAGAATTACTCATTTACCATCAAAAATTGTAGTCCAATGTCAAAATGAAAGATCTCAACATAAAAATAAAGAGACATGCATGAATATGCTTAGAGCAAGACTCTATGATTTTGAGATAAAAAAAAAAGAAAAAGAAAATGAAAATACCGAGTCATCAAAATCTGAAATAGGTTGGGGACATCAAATAAGATCTTATGTTTTACAACCATATAGATTAGTAAAAGATAATAGATCTAACTTTGAAAGCTCTAATCCAGATAAGATTTTAGATGGGGAAATTGACGAATTTTTAGAACAATCGCTGTATCAAACAT
>JBNAKH010000085.1:0-3260 GCA_052047495.1 Candidatus Pelagibacter sp. | reverse complement strand
TATGCAAAATCTTCAAATGGCTTTTAAAAATAAAAAGAAGGTTTTTTTAAAATCTATTAAAAGTAAAAATACTAAAAGTCGAAACAAATATAAAAGAGTTGCTTTATCTACAATCAGATATGCCGGAGGAAAATCTCTAGCAGTAGGACACGTTTTTGAATTGTTACCAAATCATGTCAAAAAAGTAGTATCTCCTTTTTTTGGCGGAGGGTCTGTTGAGATAGCAATGAGTAAATTTTTAGGACTCAATGTAGTTGGTTATGATATTTTTGATATTCTTTGTAATTATTGGAATTTTCAAATTAAAAAACCAGAAGCACTTTATAAAAAACTTAGTCAGCTAAAACCCTCTTTTAAAGAATTTGAAAGAATAAGAAAAATCTTAAATAAAGTTTGGAAAAAAGAGATTAAATTAGACCCTTTAACCCTAGCAGTTTATTATGTTTATAATTTCAACTTATCTTATGGTCCAGGCTTTATGGGCTGGACATCAGAAATTTATTTAAACAAAAAAAAATATCAAAAAATGTTGGATAAAATTAAAAATTTTAAACCTGGAAAATTATCTGTGAATCAAGGAGATTTTGAAAAAGTCTTAAAAAAACATAAAAACGACTTCTTGTATTGTGATCCACCCTATTTCATTGGGCCTGACTCTAAAATATTTAAAGGAGTTTACCCTATGAGAAATATACCTGTTCACCATAGGAATTTTCCACATGAGAGGCTAAGAGACATGTTAAAAAAACATAAGGGTGGATTTATACTATCTTATAACGATTGCCCGACGATAAGAAAATATTACAAAGGTTTTAAAAAGTTATATCCAACATGGCAATACACAATGGGTCAAGGTGAGACTAGAATTGGAAAAAACAGGATTGAAAAGGGGAATAAACACATAAAAAATTCACATGAAATTTTAATTGTTTCTCCATCTTAATTTTTTGGTAAAAAAAAGGGCGTTAAAAACTGCCCTTTTAGAATCTTGATTAGGAGTTATTGGGTTACATTCTCATACTGGTTTCTAATAATACTTGATTTACTTAACATTTTGAAAATTCCTTCATCACTCTTCATCACTATTTAAAGCAATTCAAAAGCAATTCAAAATTGTTGAATTTTAATAATAATGCTACCTTGATTTTTTATATGAATTCACAAGAAACGGACGCAAGAATTATAATTGAAAAATTGCTAAGAGAAGCAGATTGGAAATTACCTGGTTATGTTGATGATAATATAGTTAATGTCAAAACTGAGACCAAAAATGAATTTGGTAGAGCAGACTATGTTCTTTTAAATTCAAGTAAAAAATACCTTTGTGTAATTGAAGCAAAGAATAGACTAAAATCTCCATTATCTGGTAAGGAACAAGCAAGAGATTACGCAAATTCACTAAAGTGTAGATTTATAATATTATCAAATGGCATCTCACACTTCTTATGGGATTTAAATCAAGGCAATCCCTTTGTTATTGAAAAATTTCCTTCACAACAAGAATTAGAAATGCGAGTAGAGGTATTTAATCCATCAAGGGATGATGATGAAGTTGACGGAATTAATGATGACTACTTAACACTTACACAGTTTAAAGATTATAAAATTAATCCTGATTACAAAAATGAAAGTAAAAGAAATGAATTTATTGAAAAAAATCATCTTACATTTCTTCGTCCATACCAATTAAAAGCAATTAAAACAATTCAAAATAAAATCAAAGAAGGTAGTGATAGATTTCTTTTAGAGATGGCAACTGGTACAGGTAAAACAACTACCTCTGCTGCTATTATAAAAATGTTTTTAAGATTATATAATGTTAAAAGAGTATTATTTTTAGTTGATAGATTAGAACTTGAAACTCAAGCACAAAAAGAAATTAATTATATTTTAAGTAATGATTACACAATAACAATTTGGAAAGAAAAGAAAAGTGATTGGGAACAATCAGATATTGTTGTTTCAACCGTTCAATCATTTACTAAAAACTACAAATACAAAAGAATATTTAAACCTAATAGTTTTGATTTAGTAATTTCAGATGAGGCACATAGAAGTTTAGGTGCGAGTAGTAGAAATGTTTTTGAATATTTTATTGGTTTTAAATTAGGTCTTACAGCAACACCAAGAGATTTTTTAAAATCAGTAGATGCTGATGATATGTCAATAACTGACCCTAAACAATTAGAGAGAAGACTGATGTTAGATACATACTCTATATTTGGATGTTATGATGGAGAACCGACTTTCAGATATACTTTAACTGATGGTGTTAGGGACAAATATTTAACCAATCCTACTGTAATAGATATTGAAACAGGATTGTCAGCAGACATTATGAGTAAAGAAGGATTATCATTCAAAGGTGTTGATGCAGATGGAAAAGATGTGGAAGAACAAACTTTTTTCAAAAAAGATTATGAAAGAAAATTTAAGTCTGATGAAACAAATTTGTCTTTCTGTAAAGCGTTTATGAAAGATGCTCTCAGAGACCCTTATACAAATGAAATTGGAAAAACTTTAATATTTTGTGTTTCGCAAAAACACGCTGAAAAAATTACATCAATATTAAATAAAATTGCACATGAAGAATTTAAAGGTCTTTACCAATCAGATTTTGCAATTCAGGTAACTTCAAATGTTGAAAAACCTGATCCACAACAAATGACAATACAATTTACTGACAAGAATAATAACCTAAGAGGAAACTCACTTATTAATGAATATTATAAAACATCTAAAGCAAGAGTTTGTGTTACTGTAGGAATGATGACTACCGGATATGATTGTAAAGATTTATTAAATATTTGTTTATTCAGACCTGTGTTTTCGCCAACTGAATTTATTCAAATGAAAGGAAGAGGAACAAGATTATTTGATTTTAGAGAGTGTTGGAAAGATAAAAATCAAATACCAAAATCAGTAAATTCTAAAAAAACAACTTTCTTACTTTTTGATTATTTTAAAAATTATAAGTATTTTGAAGAAGATTTTAATTACGACAAAGTACTTGAACTCCCCAGAGAAGGGGGAACAATTACAGATGGACCAGGAGGTACAACTAATCCACCAGTCGGTGAAGTATTCAATTTAAATCAAGATCCAGTTCAAAATACAGAAGTAATAAATATCTCACCTGCAGGAATGAGAATTGATAGAGATTTATATAAATCTCTTAAAGAGGATATTCTTAAAGACAAAGTATCTTACGATACACTATATGATATGGTTGAAAATCAAAATTTTAATGATGCAGAAAA
>JBNAKH010000084.1:0-7451 GCA_052047495.1 Candidatus Pelagibacter sp. | reverse complement strand
AAAAATATTCAGTATTTAGCCTAATCAAGAATGCTTTTTCTAATCATGAAAAATGGGATTTGGCATGGAAAGATCCTACACCTAAAAAAGAATACGATGTTGTAATTATTGGTGGTGGTGGCCACGGGTTAGCTACTGCCTACTATTTAGCTAAAGAACATCAAATAACTAATGTGGCTGTTATTGAAAAGGGATGGATTGGTGGAGGAAATATAGGAAGAAACACTACAATTATCAGATCAAATTTTATGTATGATGATAATGCTAGGTTCAATGAATTTGGAATGAACTTGTGGAGAAACATGAGTCAGGAATTAAATTTTAATGTCATGTTTTCACCGAGAGGAATAATAAATTTAGCTCATTCAGATGCGCAAATGAATGCTTATGCTCGACGAGGAAACTCTATGAGATTAAATGGAATAGATGCTGTTCTACTTAATAGGGAAGAAGTTAAAAAGATTATACCTATGGCTGATTTTTCTGAAGATGTCAGGTATCCAATTTTTGGAGGCTTAGCACAACCAAGTGCTGGTACCGCTAGACATGATGCGGTCGCATGGGGTTATGCTAGACAAGCTGACTCAATGGGTGTCGATATAATTCAAAATTGTGAAGTAACAGGATTTGATATTGAGGCAGGAAAAATAACAGGTTTGAGAACATCTAGAGGAGATATTAAGTCAAAAAAAATTGGATTGTGTGTAGCCGGTAGCACAAATGTTTTAGCAGAAAAACTTAATATGACACTTCCTATAGAAACTCATTTATTACAAGCTTGTGTTTCTGAGCCAGTGAAACCAGTTTTAGATGGAGTGGTAACCTTTGGTGCTGGACATTTTTATATTAGTCAATCAGATAAAGGTGAGATGGTAATGGGTGGAGATCTTGATGGATATAATAGTTATGCACAAAAAGGCAATCTTCCAACGATACAACATGTCTTAACCGGAGGTGTTGCTTTATTTCCATTCTTAAGTCGTTTGAAAATGTTAAGGACTTGGGGAGGGATTATGGATATGTCAATGGATGGCTCACCTATTATTGATAAAACTCATATCGATGGATTATATTTAAATTGTGGTTGGTGTTATGGAGGCTTTAAATCGGTTCCATCTTCTGGGTGGACATTTGCACATACAATCGCACAAGATAGAGTTCATGAATTAAATGAGGGATTTAGTCTAAATAGATTTTCTAAAGGTTACTTGTTAGATGAAAAGGGCCTTGGAACAAAAACTTGGATTTCATAAATGTTAAACATTAAGTGTCCTTACTGTGGGGACAGGTCTCAAAAAGAATTTGCCTACGGAGGTGATGGAACAATTACTAGACCAAAACTTAATCAAGAAATAAGTGACGAAGAATGGGATAATTTTGTTTATCTAAGAAAAAGTCCGAGAGGAAAACATATTGAATTGTGGCATCATATTGCTGGATGCAGACAATGGTTTAAAGTTGAGAGAGATACAACTACTCATGAAATTTTTAGAACTTTTAAACCAGAGGAATAATTTTGATGTCACAAAATTTTAGACTAAATACTGGTGGCTTAATCAATAGAGACAAACCTATTGAATTTAAATTTAATGGAAAAAAATATATTGGGTATGAGGGTGATACGCTGGCTTCAGCACTACTTGCCAATGGCATACATTTAATTGGACGAAGTTTTAAATATCATCGTCCAAGAGGGTTTTTTGGTGCAGGAGTTGATGAACCAAATGCAAAAATGCAAGTTGAGATTAACGGTTGCTCAGAACCAAATATTAACGCAACTGAAATAGAACTAGTAAATGGTTTATCAGCAACTAGTCAAAATTGTTGGCCATCAGTAAATTTTGATATTGGTGCAATAAATAATTTCTTAAATCGTTTTTTTCCAGCTGGTTTTTATTACAAAACTTTCATGTGGCCTAAAAGTTTTTGGTACAGAGTGTATGAGCCTTTTATTCGAAAAGCAGCAGGGTTAGGAATTGCTTCTCTAGAAAAAGATAAAGAGAGATATGAGCATAAATATGAATATTGTGATTTATTAGTTACTGGCTCTGGACCTGCTGGTTTAGCAAGTGCTTACGCAGCTGCCAAAAACGGAGCAAAAGTAATATTAGCAGAGGATAAACCTAGGTATGGGGGGACACTTTTAACAGATGACGTTACAATAGATAACTTATCAGGAAAAGATTGGTCAGAAAAAATTATATCTGAATTAAAAGAGATGCCCAATGTTATTGTTAAAAATAGATCTCAGGTTTTTGGATACTATGATCATAACATGATGGTAATGTTTGAAAGGACCGGAGATCATTTAGAAAAAAAAACTAAGTACACACCAAGACAAAGACTTTGGTATATTAGGGCAAAAGAGGTATTGCTATCAACTGGATCTATTGAAAGACCAATTGTTTTTGGAAATAATGATACACCGGGAGTTTTTCTCTCAGCTGCTGCAAAAGAATACATGAAAGTCTATGGTGTTTTAATTGGTAAAAAACCAATTATTTTCACTAATAACGATAGTGGTTATGAAACAGCTATTGAGTTTAAAAAGAACGGTATCAATCCAATAGTTTTAGATACTAGAGAGGATCAAAACTCTGAGTTAATTAACGAAGCTAAAGATTTAGATATAAAGATAAAGTTTTCTTATGCAGTGATAGTTGCTCATGGATATAAAAAAGTAAAATCAGCAACAATTGGGAAATTAAATAAAGAGAAGATAGATTTTGAAAATACAGAACAAATAGATTGTGACTCTATTTGTGTATCTGGGTTTTGGACACCAACTGTTCATTTAGCTTCTCAATCAGGTAATAAACTGAAATTTAACGACTCGATAGATGCTTTTGTACCTGACAAATCAAAACAAAATGAACATTCTTTAGGTGCTGCTAATGGAACATTTACATTACAAGATACCTTAAAAAACAGTTTTAATACTGGGTCAGAAGTTTCTAAAAGCATAACTAAAAAAGATGAAAAAATACAAATTCCTAATACTAATGAGCGAAAATATAGTGCTCATGATAAATTTTGGTGTTCTCCACTTCCCAAAGGTAAAAATTATAAACGATTTGTAGATTTCCAAAATGACGTAGCAGTTTCTGATATAGAGGTTGCTTTAAGAGAAGGCTATAGATCAATTGAACATGTTAAGAGATATACAACGTTAGGAATGGCAACAGACCAAGGAAGGACAAGTAATTTAAATGGATTACAATTAGTTGCAAATGTTGAAAAAAAAATTGTTCCTCAAGTAGGTCACACTACTTTTAGACCACCTTTTACACCAGTTACCATCGGTACAATAGTTGGACGAGAGATAGGCAAAGAATATATGCCTACAAGAAAAACACCAATGCACCATTGGCATGAAAAAAATAATGCTGTCTGGGTAGATGCAGGTGCTTGGAAAAGACCAAGATATTACAAAAGAGGAAATGAAAATTTATTTGAGGCATCAAAGAGAGAGGCAAAAAATGTTCGAGATCACGTAGGTGTTTGTGATGTAACAACTTTAGGAAAAATTGATATTAAAGGTCCGGATGCTGCAGAGTTTTTAAATAGAGTTTACACAAACGCATGGTTAAAACTTCCAATAGGCAAAGCCCGATACGGAGTTATGCTTAGGGAAGATGGAATTGTCATGGATGATGGGACAACAACCAGAATTTCAGAAAATCATTATCATATGACAACCACTACTGCACAGGCCGCAAACGTATTATCGCATTTGGAATATTACCTGCAAATTGTTTGGCCAGAATTAAATGTTAATGTGGTGTCAACAACCGAACAATGGGCTGGTGCGGCGATTGCAGGACCTAAATCAAGAGATTTGTTAACAAAGCTTTTCCCTAAAATTGATGTTAGCAATGAGGCGCTTCCTTTTATGGGATATGTAGAGGGAGACTTATTTGGAGTAAAAGCAAGAATTTTTAGAATTTCTTTTTCAGGTGAGCTCGCTTACGAAATAAATGTTGAATCTGATTTTGGATTATTTATGTGGGAAAAAATAATTGAAATTGGTGAAGAATTTAATATTCAACCTTATGGTACGGAAGCATTGTCGACACTAAGAATAGAAATGGGCCATGTAGCTGGACCAGAACTAGATGGAAGAACTATACCTTATGACGTTTCGTTAGAAGGTTTAGTATCAAAGAAAAAAGATTTTATTGGAAAGAGATCTTTAGTCAAAGAAGCATTTAACAAAGCGGATAGACAAAAAATTGTTGGCTTAGTCCCACTGGATAGGAAATCGAGTATTCCAGAGGGATCTCATTTAGTAGAAAATAAAAATGCAAAACTTCCAAATCCTAAACTTGGTCACGTTTCTTCATCTTGTTGGAGTGTTGAGAACAATAATCCTTTTTCTCTCGCAATATTAAAAGATGGAAAAAATATGATAGGAAAAAAGCTTTTCGCGGTCTCTCCACTTAAAAACACTTTTATTGAGGTAGAGGTGATGTCCTCACATTATGTAGACCACGAAGGAAAGAGAGTAAGATCGTGAAGCAAATTTCTTCTTTAAATAATGTACATCAAAATGGAAAATTTGGTGATATTGAAAATAAAAATGAGAAAGACTTATTAAAGATTTCAGAATTGAAGAATGTTTTAATATTCCAAATAGTTCAATACAAAAATTCAAGTTCAGATATCTCAAATATAAAAGTTGATAACTTAAAATTACCTTCGACTTTAAAATCCTCTTCAAATTCAGATACTAGAATTTTATGGATGGGACCAAAGAACTGGATAGTTATATCTTCTAAAATAGATTTACTTTTCAAAGATGGAAAACAATTTGATGAAAGTAATTTTGCAATTACTGATTTATCACATTCAAGAACAATAATTGAACTTCAAGGTGATCTTGTTAATGAAGTTTTAAAAAAGGGATGTCCTATAAATATTGATAAATTTAACGAGGGTGATTGCACAAATTCAATTTATAACGGAATATCAATTACGATTGATTTTATTTCTAACAATCCAAGAAAAGTTAGAATTTTTGGATTAAGAAGCTTTGGAGAGTCTTTGCATCATTCAATAACAGATGGTTCATTAGAATTTGGTTATCAAAGTAATTAGTTATTAATTTCTTGTTGCAATATAAACACCCACCGACGCTATTAAAAAACCAACAATATCTATATTCGTAAGAGTTTCATTTAAAAAAAACCAAGCCATAATTGCAGAGGTTGCTGGTATTAGAAAAAAAACAGAAACTGTTTTACTAGCTGAATTTTTTTTTATTAAAAACATCAGTATTGTAAATGCACCGAAGGAAACAAGAAAAATTTGATGACTCATTGCTATAATAAATGTTTTTGTAAAATAGATGTAGGGCTCTATAAAAAAAATAATTATTAAAACATGAAATAAACAACCACCCAATGCTTGATAAAAATTACTAACAGATAATGGCAAGTTATTACTCAATTTTTTCTGCCAAATGGTAGAAAAAGTTATAGATAACAATGCAATTAAAGTTGCAATCAAACCTAGTAGAGGAATACCTGAGCCAACATCTATTCCTAGTACTAAAGAAGCGCCAACAAATCCCAATAAAACACCTACCCATTGCTGTAATGTAACTTTTTCATTTAAAAGCGGTCCGCTCAAAATATTTGTTAAAATTGGTTGGAGCGTTACGATTAGAGCAGCTAAACTTGTTGGCATCCCAATTGAAATCGAATAAAAAACCCCTCCTAAATATAACCCATGAAACAAGATACCACTGAACATTGACTCAATCAGATATCTTTTTTTAATCAATATTGATTGTTTAAGGTAAGTTGAAAATAATAAAAAACCGACAGCGACAAAAAAAAATCTAAAAGCTAGAGCTGCGAAAGGATCACTATTATCAATAATTGGTTTTGTTGTGATAAAGGCAGAAGACCAAAGTAAAACAAATATGAGTGGAAATATTCTGACCATTCCAGGTCTTATAAATTATTTAATCTACAATATTAAGTATTATTAATTTGTTTTGTTTTGTCTCTTTACACCATAATTCATAACTTTCACACATTCTCCATAAATGATCGAAAGCTCTTTGAGAAATTTCAAGAGGATAATGGCTCTTTGCATAATATAATTCAGGATATTGAATTAGCTGCTTAACTGATAAATCTTTTTGAATATGGAGTAATCTTAGAGTTTCTTCAGGCACCTTCTTTTTTGATACCTTTTTAATTAATTCATCATGGAATTTTCCACTACTTATATCATTGTATGTTGTTGTTCCAATAAAGTTTTCAATTGCGTTGATTGTCGTCAGCTCAGGATTTTTTTTCTTAATCTCACAAACTTTTGAGTAAATTGCTTCTGCAACCAGTAACACATAAGGCTTTTCTTTGGATGGCATTATCTATTTTGATATTTCCTCATAGCAGCGTTAGCTAAAATCAAATTTGGGTCTAAAAATATTTTTGATGATTTAATTGTCTTAAATGGTTTATAGGCAAAAATAGCGATAGGGAGCTCTGTACAACCAAGAATAATTTTTTTACATTTTTTTTTGATTAAATAATTTATTGCTGGTTTTATAGCTTTGCTCGCCAGTTTCACTTTTCCCATTTTTACAAGCCTGATAGCTTTGTTTACGGACTTACTTTGAATAGAATTATTTGGAAACACTAGATTATAATCTTTATCAAAAAACTTATTATAAACACCTGTTTTTAAAGTTCCTTCTGTGGCAAGCAAACCAATGGAGGAATGTTTTCTACATTTTTTTTTAGCCTGCACAAAAACTTCTTTAGGCATATTTACTATTGGCAAGTTAATTCGTTTTTTTAAATCATCATACCAATAATGGGCTGTGTTACAGGGTATGACTATAAATTTACAATTACTTTTTTTTAAAAGTTTACAACCATAAATCAAACTTTTTAATACAGATAAATATTTTTGCTTAGTCTTTTTATTGCTTATTTTGTTTGATAGCTTACCGGTATGGATACCGATCGACTCAGGTCTACCAGGAATATTTGATTTGTTATAAAGCATAAACAAAGGGTAATCTTGATCGATCTTACCTCTATATAAAATTGCCAGCTTATTACAAAAATCTAAACCTGCCTGGGTACCCATTCCACCTAAAATGCCAATCATAAATTATTTTCTAAATTTTGTTTGTAGAATAGTTCATTGGCTATAAAAATAAATTAATTCTTAATTTTAATAATTAATTAAATTTATAGCCAATTAATTTATGTGAAAATTATGCAGTTTTTAAGTTAACTGCTGAAGGACCTTTAGGACCATCTTCAACATCGAAAGTCAAAGCTTGACCCTCATCTAAACCGTTCATACCAGCATCTCTTACAGCTGAAACATGTACAAACACATCTTTTTCTTTGTCGTCACGTTCAATAAAACCAAAACCTTTAGTTGGATTGAACCATTTTACTTTTCCTTGTAGACTCATATTTTTT
>JBNAKH010000083.1:0-1763 GCA_052047495.1 Candidatus Pelagibacter sp. | reverse complement strand
TTTGAGAGCTAGATTAAGTTCCTTTAATTGTTTCTCATCTATTGATGAAGGGGCATTCATCATTAAATCTTGAGCATTTTGATTCATGGGAAACATAGTTACTTCCCGAATATTTTTTTCGTTTGCCAAGAGCATTATTATTCTATCAATTCCAGGAGCAATTCCCCCATGCGGTGGCGCACCATAGCTTAAAGCATTAATCATTCCACTAAATTTTTCATCAACTTGATCTTTATCATAACCGGCAATAGCAAATAATTTATACATAAGTTCAGGAATATGATTTCTTATAGCACCAGATGAAAGTTCAATCCCATTACATACTATATCGTACTGATAGGCTAACATATCCAAAGGTTTTTCAAAATTGAGTTTTTTAATATCTCCTTGCGGCATCGAAAAAGGATTGTGACTAAATTCAATTTTATTTGTTTGATCGTTTTTTTCAAACATCGGATAATCAACTACCCAACAAAATGCAAAAACATTATCATCTATTAAATTTAAGTCTTTTGCAATTTTATCTCTAGCCAAACTAGTTATTCGCTCTAAATCCTTTTTTTTACTACAAGCCATAAATATACTATCTCCAACTTTTGCGCCTGTTTTTTTCATGATTTCCTCTAAAGACTCTTTTGAAAAAAATTTACCCACTGGCCCTTTTGCAGAAATCCCATTTTCAATAGTAAAATAAGCTAGACCAGAAGCTCCCTCATCTTTGGCCCATCTGTCAATATTATCAAAGAAGCTTCTTGGTTTATCTTTCGTATTTTGAGTAACTATACATCTTACATTTGAACCAGACTTCACAAGTTTTTTAAAGATATCAAAAGAAATATCCTCTCTTGTAAAAGTTTCTGTTATGTCCTCAATTATCAGTGGATTTCTAAGATCAGGTTTATCACTTCCATACTTTAAAAGAGCATCTCTATAAGTAATTCTTGGAAATTTTTCTGTTATAATTTTTTTTTTTGAAAATTTTTTAAAGGTGTTAACTAATAGTTGTTCAACGACTTCGAAAACATCCTCTTGCTCAACAAAAGACATTTCTAAATCCAATTGATAAAACTCTCCTGGACTTCGATCAGCACGAGCATCTTCATCTCTAAAACATGGGGCGATTTGAAAATATTTATCAAAACCTGAAACCATTATGAGTTGCTTAAATTGTTGAGGTGCCTGCGGCAAAGCATAAAACTTACCTGGATTCAATCTACTTGGTACAAGAAAATCTCTTGCTCCCTCAGGACTTGATGAAGTTAATATTGGAGTTTGAAACTCTAAAAAACCAAATTTATTCATTTCATTTCTGATAAACGAAATAACTTTTGATCTCAAAATAATATTTTCATGAATTTTTTTTCTTCTTAAATCTAAATATCTATACTTTAATCTGATTTCTTCAGAATATTCTTGATCACTAAAAACAGGCATTGGCAATTCTTTGCACTTACCTAAAACAACAAAGTTTTCGATTGTGACTTCAATCTCTCCTGTTTTTATCTCTTTATTGATTGTATCAGATGATCTATCAACTACTTTACCCTCTACATTAATAACTGTTTCAAGTTGTAATTTTTCTAAATCTTTAAATTTTTTATTTCCTTTATCTACTATGCACTGTGTGATACCATAGTTATCACGTAAATCTAAAAATAAGATATTTCCATGATCACGCTTCTTATTAATCCAACCTGAAAGTAAAATATTACTCCCGACATCTTTTTTTCTAAGTTCGTTACAATTGTGACTTCTATATTTGT
>JBNAKH010000082.1:0-8310 GCA_052047495.1 Candidatus Pelagibacter sp. | reverse complement strand
CGCAGGATTATTTTCAATCATCACTATAGGTATTTTAACTTTACTAACTTATAAAACTGAATTTGGAATTTTCCTTGTTGCGTCTTTTGGATCATCAATGGTTCTGTTGTATGGATATCCTGAAAGTCCCTTTGCCCAACCCAAAAATGTTTTTTTTGGGCATCTAGTAACTGCAATTGTAGGAATGTTTTTTTTATATTTAATTCCTTTGCCATTATTTATAATTATTCCATTAGCAGTTGGTTTTGGAGTGGGTCTAATGATATTGTTAAATGTAACCCATCCACCCGCAGGTGGAAATCCAATTATAGTTATTATGGGTAGTGTCTCACTAGACTATTTGTTAAGCCCAATAATTTCAGGATCAATAATTATTCTGGTTTTTGCTATTATAATTAATAAATTTATACTTAAAAAGAGTTATCCAAAAACAAAATAATTTGTTTGCTAGCGACATTAAAATAATGTTAGATGTCTCAAAATAAATTAACGATCGAAAGTAACGCAGGAGAATAAATGAAAATATTATGTGTATTATATGATGATCCAAAAGGAGGAATGCCCAAGTCATATCCACTTAAAGATCTTCCTAAACTAGAAAAATATCCAGATGGGATGACCTTACCTTCACCAAAAGGAAGAGATTTTAATCCAGGAGAATTGTTAGGATGTGTTTCTGGAGAATTAGGATTAAGAAAATTTTTAGAAAGTAATGGACATGAATTAGTAGTGACTAATAGCAAAGATGGAGATGGATGTGAGGCTGATAAGCATATCGTTGACGCTGATATAGTAATTTCTCAACCTTTTTTTCCATACTATTTAACTAAAGAAAGAATTACTAAAGCTAAAAACTTAAAAATGGCTATCACAGCCGGAATTGGCTCTGATCACGTGGATTTACAAGCAGCTATGGATAACAAAATTGATGTAGTTGAAGTAACTTTTTGTAATTCAAGATCTGTTGCTGAACACATTGTAATGATGATTGTATCAATGGTGAGAGACTATCACAACCAACATAGAATTGTTAATGAAGGTGGATGGAATATAGCAGATGCTGTGCAAAGATCTTATGATGTTGAAGGTATGCACATTGGAACTGTTGCTGCTGGCCGTATCGGTTTAGATGCATTAAGAAAAATGAAACCATTTGATGTACACTTGCATTATTTTGATAGACATAAATTACCAGATAGTGTTGAAAAAGAATTAAACTTAACGTTTCATGAGTCAGTGGAGTCTATGGTTAAAGTTTGTGATGTCGTGACTATAAATTGTCCTCTCCATCCTGAGACAGAGAACTTATTTGACGATGCAATGATAAGTAAAATGAAAAAAGGCGCTTATATTGTAAACACTGCAAGAGGTAAGATTTGTAATAGAGATGCAATCGCAAAAGCATTGAAGAGTGGTCAACTAAGTGGTTACGCTGGAGACGTTTGGTTTCCACAGCCAGCTCCAAATGATCATGCATGGAGAACAATGCCTAACCATGGTATGACACCTCACACTTCTGGAACTTCTTTGTCAGCTCAAACAAGATATGCTGATGGTGTAAGAGAAATTTTAGAATGTTTCTTTGAAGGAAAAGAAATTAGAGATCAATATCTTATCGTCAAAGATGGACAATTAGCTGGAATGGGTGCTCACTCATATAGTAAAGGATCTGCTACAGGTGGTTCTGAAGAGGCAGCTAAATATAAGAAAAAATAAATCATTCTTTTTAATTATTAAAGGTAAGCTACTTGAAGTAGCTACCTTTAATAATCTAGACTCAATTCCCAATTTTTGTATAAGTTTTTTGTTATGAGATTTTTATTATTCATGTTTCTAAACTTAATAATTACTAATTCAGTATTAGCATCTGAAAAAAGTAAAGCATATTTTGCTGGTGGTTGTTTCTGGTGTATGGAAGAATCTTTTGAAAAATTAACAGGTGTTGAGAAGGTGATCTCAGGATACTCTGGTGGAAAAACTGAAAATCCAACCTATGAAGAAGTTACTTATGGAAATACAGGTCACCTTGAAGTTGTAGAAGTAGTTTATGATGCAAGTTTAATAACTTACGAAGAATTACTAAAAAATTTTTGGCTCAATATAGATCCATTTGATCCCTATGGTCAGTTTTGTGACAAAGGTTATAGCTATAGATCTGCAGCTTTTTATACAAATCAAAAGGAAAAAGATTTAATTGAAAAAGATTTTAAAAGACTAGAAAAAAAATTTAATAAAAAAGTTGTAACTTATATAAGAGAATTTGAAAAATTTTATATAGCTGAGGATCGTCATCAAGATTATTATCAAGTATATTTTTTGAATTATTTAAAATATAAAAAAGCTTGTAGAAGAGAAGAGATTTTAAATCGAATTTGGAAAATGTAGCAATTTATGAAAAATAATATCAATTGGAATTTTGATAACACATATTCCAAATTGCCAGAGCCATTTAGAGAAAAGATAAATCCAGTAAAAGTTAAAAATCCTAAACTGATTTTGTTAAATGAGTCTTTGGCCAAGGATTTAAATTTAGACTTTTCTGAAATAAGTCAGTCTGAATTATCGGCTATATTTACAGGAAACGAATTGCCAAAAAATAGTAATTCAATAGCACAAGCTTATGCAGGTCATCAATTTGGCCATTTTACAATGCTTGGTGATGGTAGAGCGGTTTTGATTGGAGAACATGTATCTAAAAATAATCATAGATACGATATTCAGTTTAAAGGCTCAGGAAAAACTGCTTTTTCAAGAAATGGAGATGGTAGAGCAGCGTTAGGGCCTATGCTTAGAGAATATTTAATAAGTGAAGCAATGTATGCCTTGAATATACCAACGACGCGAAGTCTGGCGGTTGCAAAAACTGGAGAAAATGTAATTAGAGAGACACCATTAGAAGGTGCTATACTCACCAGGGTAGCATCAAGTCATATTAGAGTAGGAACTTTTCAGTATATTGCAGCGAGAAATAAAAAAGGTGAGTTAGGGACATTATTTGAATATGTCATCAAAAGACATTACCCAGAAATTGAAAATTCAAAAAATAAAGCCTTAGATCTTTTAAAAATTATTTTAGATAAACAAATTGATTTAGTTGTTAATTGGATGAGGGTTGGATTTATTCATGGTGTAATGAATACAGATAACATGAGTATAGCTGGTGAGACCATTGACTACGGGCCCTGTGCTTTCATGGATATTTATGATCCAAAAACTGTATTTAGTTCAATTGATAAATTAGGAAGATATGCTTATTGCAATCAGCCGGTTATAACAAAATGGAATCTTTCAAGATTTGCTGAGTGCTTGATTCCTTTGATTGATAAAGACCAAGACACAGCTGTAAAATTAGCAACTGAAATAATTGATACTTTTGAAAAAACATATGAAGAAAAGTGGTTAAATATGATGAGAGCTAAGCTAGGCTTACTTGGTTCGGATAAAAAAGATAAGTACCTAATTTTAGACTTACTAACCTGGATGCATCAAAATAAAGTTGATTATACAAATACATTTTGCCACTTGATGAACTTAAAAATTCAAGAAGATAATATTTATCAAGGTGCTGATTTTAGCAACTGGAAAAAAAGATGGCAGGAAAGATCATTAGGTCATGATAATTCAGAGGAAAAAATTAAAAACTTGATGAGAAGTGAAAACCCTCTTTTAATTCCGAGAAATCATATAGTCGAAAATACTCTTAGAGACGCATATCAAGGAAATTTAGAACCTTTAGTTAATTTTTTAAAAATTTTAAATAACCCCTATACTGATCAAAAAAATATCTCTGAATACCAAATATTATCCAGTTCAAATGAAAATTATCAAACTTTTTGTGGGACTTAATTAAAGAACATAAGGCTCATGTCTAGCCTGCTTGCCTAAAACTCTTTCTACCGCCATATTCGAAATATCAATTGATTGATAAGCACCTGTCGTAATCAATTCTGTTAATGCTCTACCAATTCCTGGGGCTTGCATTAATCCTCTTCCTGTGAACCCTGTTGCTAAATAAACATTTTCAAATTTTGGATGTTTTCCGACAACTGCATTGTTATCAAGTCGATTGCAATCATAGTATCCAGCCCATCCACCGGTTAATTTTAATTCTTCCATAGCAGGTATTCTGTGAGCCAATGCTGGCCAAACCAGTTCTTCAAAATCATCCCACGCAGGTTCAAGATCTTTGGCATCAAAAACTGATTTTGGTGAACCTGCTAAATATTCTTTGCCTTCAGGTCTCCAATAAACTCCTGTTGTTAGATCTCCTGTTAATGGCATTTCAGGAATATGTTTTGGACACTTTACTCTGAAAACTGTATGTTTTTGAGGTTCAACAGGGATATCTTCTAAAAGCTCCTTAGTCCAACATCCAGCTGCTGAAATAATTGTCTTAGCATTAATTTCTGATAGTGATTTAACTTCACCCTTAACAAATTCTGCACCAAGATCAATCGCCTTACTTTTTAAAGCACTATGAAACATGAAGGGGTCAATCCATCCCTCGCTTTGATTGTCCGTAAAGGTTGCTGTTTCAATTCCCTCACTATTGATATACGGAAAAAACTTATCTAATTCAGAACCTTTGATGTTTTTTGTTCCCGCATCACAAGCTTTATGATTTTCAAGCGCTTTATATTGCTCGGCTGCATGTTCTGGTCCAAACATTAATAAATAACCATTAGTCACCATACTGGCAGTGGGTTTTGGATTTTTTTCAGTTTTCAATAAATCTGGAATTTGAAATATAAATTCTCTGGCAAATTTTCCTAACAAAATGTTTTCTTTTTGAAAAAATTGTCGTCTAAAACCACCTAATGACAAAGGGAAAGAAGCAGTTTTGTAAGTTGGATCTTTTTCAATGACTTTAACTTTTCTGCCTTCTTTTGATAGAAAATAAGCAGTTGCAGCTCCAATTATTCCACCCCCAACTATTACAACATCATCCATCAATTTAATATTAGTAAGTTAATATTCAGAAATAGTGCATAGCAACACCAAAGTAAATAGGGAATCATTAAATAATAACTCACAAAATTGACACGCTTATATCTTATTAATAAAGTAATTATTAAACCAATTAAGATTACCAAAACAACTAAAGCTAAAAAAATTTGGTGTAAACCAAAAAAAACGATACTCCAAGTTGTATTAAATATAATATGAATAAAATAAATATATATCGTATTCATGTCTCTATTTTTACTATGCCAAAAAAACCAAATGGCAGCTGTCATCATTAAATATAGTGTTGTCCAAACAGGTGCGAATATCCAGTCAGGTGGGTAAAAATCGGATTTGACTAATTGAGAATACCAGGGGTCTTTTAAATTAATTGTGACTAAACTACCAATAAATGAGGCTGAAAATGTGATAATAAAAAAAAGTATGAATGATAAAAATTTATTTTTTAACATTTAAGTATTATACATCTTTAAATAATGAATAAAAAAACAATTTGGATCACTGGTGGAAGCACTGGAATTGGTAAAGCCCTTGCAATAAAATTTGCTGATGAAGGGTGGAATGTTGCTATTTCAGCTAGACGTGAGAATCTTCTTAATGAGATTTCGGACAATCATGAAAATATAAGTTCATTTCCATTAGATGTGACTGATAAATCAAAATGTAAAGAGGTTTTTGAAAAAATTAAAAATAAATTTGAAAATATAGATATTTGTTTTTTTTCTACCGGCACATGGAATCCAAAAAAAGAGAAAGATATTGACGTTGAACAAATTGAGGAAGTGTTCAAAATTAATTTTTTCGGTACGTTGAATGCTATTAAAGCAGTTGAAGAATATTTCAAAAATAGAAAAAATGGGACAATTACTATTGTTTCCTCAATTGCTGGTTATAGAGGTTTACCTAATTCAACCGGATACGGGCCCTCAAAATCTGCTCTAAATAATTTAGCAGAAAGTCTATATTTTGATTTTGGTCGATCAAATGTCAGAGTATGTTTGGTATCTCCAGGTTTTATCAAAACTCCAATGACAGATAAAAACGATTTTAAAATGCCTTTTTTAAAAACTACTGAATATGCGGCTGAAAAAATATATGATGGCTTAGTAAATAAAAAAGCTTTTGAAATTCATTTTCCAAAATCATTAACTATTGTACTGAAAATCTTGAGTTTTCTTCCAAGTAAGATTTATTTTGGTTTAGTTGGAAAATTAACAAAATATCAAAAGAAAGATTAATCTTTTACAAATACTACAGTCAATTCAGCGACTTTAATTCCAAATTTAGTCATTGTAGCTCTATTAATTGCTACTCGATCATCCTGTTTAAAAATCCAATCATCGAAAGTAATCTTAATTTCTTTACCTTTTACTGGAACTAATAAAACATACTCAAATTTAAATGCGGGACCATATGAATATCCCCTGGCCTTACCAACTACGTCTCCAGCAGTTCCCTCATAATTGTTGTCATCTATTTTGGTAATTTGCCATTGTCTAGTTTGTACTTCACCATCATCCCAATTAAATTTTTCATCAAGAATTAATTGCTTGCCATCCCACTTGCCATCTAAGTCTGCTGAAAATTGTCTAGTAACTTTTCCAGATCTATTCTGAAGAATTCCCCAGGCTTTAACATTACCTGACAAATAATTTTCTATGATTAATCTTGGTTCTTTACCTTTAAAATCTTCTGGTTTCATATCGCTATTATTTGAGCAGTTTGTAATTAAGAATAAAGAGATTATCAATAAAATTGATCTTAAGTTAATTATTTTGCTCACGAGCCCCCGTTATTTATTTATTTTGAATTGAAAATTGTATCAGATCAATATTTTTCGATTTAAATCCAGCCTCACAATAAGATAGGTAAAACTCCCACATTCTTTTAAAAGTTAAATCAAAACCCTGATTTTTAATGAGATCCCATTTTCTATTAAATTCATTTTTCCAAATAGCTAATGTATTTGCATAATGATCAGCATATGAGTCGTAAGACTTTATTGTTAAACCATTGTCTGAAACATGTTTGTTTAAGCTATTTTTACTAGGCAAAAATCCTCCTGGAAAAATATATTTCTGAATAAAATCTTGTTTCGTTTTATATCTATCAAATAAACTATCATCTATTGTAATTGCTTGAATGGCTGCCCTACCATCTGTAGAAAGGTTTTTCTTAATAGTTTTAAAATAACTTTCCAAATAATTTTGCCCTACTGCCTCAATCATTTCTATGGACGCTATTGAATTATATTTATTCTTTAAATCTCTATAATCTTTTATTTCAATATTTACTTTTTCATTTAAACCACAATTATGAATTCTTTTTTTTGCATATTCGAATTGTTTTTTTGAAATAGTAATACAATCTAATTTTACATCATATTTTTTTCCTAAATATTCTGCAAAACCACCCCAGCCACATCCGATTTCTAAAACCCTATCACCATTATTAGGTTTTATTAAATCTATCATTTTTTGATATTTGTTATTTTGTGCCTGCGAAAGATCTTTAGTGGTCTCACTAAAAATTCCACTTGAGTAAGTTAAGGTTTCATCAAGCCATAAAGAAAAAAAATCATTTCCTAAGTCATAATGTTTTGCAATATTTTCCTTACTTCTATTTTTTGTATTTTTTATAAAGATCCCTTTTAAAAAATTTATAATTGGAAAATCGAGTAAGCCTGAAAACTTGTATATGATTTTGATGTTTCGAGCTGTTATTTCAATGAGATTGGATAAATTATCAGTTTCAAATTCTCCTCTCATGTAAGACTCAGCAAAACCAATGCTGCCACCCTTTATAAGATTAAAAGAAAAATTTGGTTTTTTAATTTTCAATTTAGCTTTTAAATTATCCTGAGGATTTCCAAATTTAAAAACTTCTCCTTGATAATTTGTAATTTCTAGATATCCAACATTTATTCCAGCTAATATGTTAAAAACCAGTTTGTCTGAAAGTCTATTTAAGGACATTAATTTTCAAAAGATATGTTGTTTCTTATTTTCAATTTTTTTTGGATAAACTTTATTCCTTTGGTCCATAATTTAAACGCTTCAAAATGTATCGCTGCAATAATTTTAAACGTCATTAGGGGATGTTTTAAATAAGATTTAATTAACTCTGAAGTTGTAAAATCTTTTCTTTTCCCATCTTGAGAGGCATATAATATTTTTTCGTTTAATTGATATTGATCTATGATTACTGAGATCTTATCTGTAGGTTTTAAAATTCTAAAAAAATAACTACAATTCATTTCAATGAATGGTGAAACATGAAATTTTTTCTCACAATTGTGTTGCAATAAATTGTCATTTTTTACCTTAAAAACATAAGTGTGTTGCT
>JBNAKH010000081.1:0-15036 GCA_052047495.1 Candidatus Pelagibacter sp. | reverse complement strand
CATGGGATAAATCTTTAGAATTTTCACCTAAGTTTTTTTTTAAAAATTTATATTTTTCCTCAAAACTACTTAAAAGTTTATCAGATATGACTATATCAAAGACACCCAATCTAAGATTTTTTCTTTTTGATTTGTCTCCAAGTCCAGAAATAGTGTCTCCATAACGCTCTCTTTCATTTGTTAAATAATATAATTCACCTGCCAGAATAATATTTTTTGTCTTTGATAATTTTTTGTCTAATTCTTTTTTAATCTCACTTGTTAAAGTTGAAATATCATTTTCATTAGAATTAATTATTTTTGAGTTTTTATTTGATTTACAATAAAACCATAACTGCCCATCATATTTTTTTGAAAACCAGTAATTTCCTTTTGTGATTGTATCTATTTCATCATTAGATAATGAGATATATTTCCTCGTAACTGAATTTTTGTATTTTTTAATTGAGCTAGTTATATCCATATAATCTCACTTTTAACTGATTTTTTTCCTAAATTTATTGTATTATAATTCTGATATCAAACTTTCTAAATGACTTATAAAGAACTAATTAAAGAGTGCAAAAAAAGAGGTTTTACGCTTGTTGATGATAATGGTAAGTTTTCTGTCTTAGATAAAAAAGGTAAAGAGTTTCCACTAAATTCTGAAGATATGAAAAAGTATAAATCTGGTAAAGAAGAAGTACCACGTTATTTTCTAGAATTTTTGGATGTGTTATAAAGTTTTATCCAACTCTTATTTTTGGTAAAGAATAAAAATCAGCCGTATCTATTTTAGAAGAATATTGTCTTCGCATATTCCATTTTTTATGAACTCCAGCGCTGGCAAGGCTTAAAGTTGATCTGCCATATCTATAATTAGTATTATCAATTGATCGCATTAAATTTTTTATTTTTTCATCTTTTTCAGATGAAAATAAATTTTTTCTGCCATCGTCATTACGCAGTCCTGTCAGCATTACCCCTGCTTTTTGATAACGATAACCATTTTTGAATATACTTTCTAGTATTGCAATTGCAGTCTTAACAGTTTCAATACTATTGTTTGTTGCAATAGGAAAATCAACTGTTTTAGCATTTGAATAATAAC
Source organism: Candidatus Pelagibacter sp. (assembly GCA_052047495.1). Lineage (GTDB taxonomy): Bacteria > Pseudomonadota > Alphaproteobacteria > Pelagibacterales > Pelagibacteraceae > Pelagibacter. The sequence continues at coordinate 13,946 of JBNAKH010000081.1, read as the reverse complement.
CATAGTCTCTTTGAAACGGACTGGTTCGAACGAAAACTGTAATTGCTTTTGCAACTAAAGATTCTGATCTTATTTTTTCAGATGCATTCAAGCAGTAATTGGCAACTGCTTCTTTTAGTTCTTGAAATTTTTCAATTCTTTTACCAAATGACCTTGAGACTACACAGCTCTTTCTTTTAGTTTGAGTAGTTTCTAAATTTATACAAGGTATTCCTCTAAGTTCCATTGCAGTTCTAGAGCTTAAAACGTTAGAACATTTTTTGATCCAGGTATTAGATTTATTCTTAAGTTGCTTAGCATTATAAATTCCATTTTTTTGATAGAATTTTGTCAGTTGTCTGCCAACACCCCATATATCATTGATTTCAACTTTTTCTAAAATAGGGTCTAAATTTTCTATTCCAATTAAGCTAGTTACTCCTGATTGTTTTTTCTTGGCAATATGATTTGCAACTTTGCTTAAAGTTTTAGTTTTTGCAATTCCAATACTGGTTGGAATACCAGTCCATTGCAAAACTGTTTCTCTAATTTCTCTACCAACTTTTTCAACTTCAGAGTCTGGAAAATTGGATAAATCTATAAATGCTTCATCGATAGAATACACTTCTATTTCAGTATTAAATCTTTTAAGTGTTCTCATTACTCTTCTAGATAAATCACCATATAAAGAATAATTTGATGAAAAAACCTCAACTTTATTTTTAACAATAATATCTTTTGCTTTAAAATAAGGTTCACCCATTTTGATCCCCAAAGCTTTTGCTTCATTGGATCTAGAAATGATACAACCATCATTATTTGATAGTACAACTACAGGTTTTTTTCTTATTCTTGGATTGAATAATCTTTCACATGAAACATAGAAAGAGTTACAATCAACCAGGCCTATTTTTTTAGTACGTTGAATGGATGACATAAGTCACAACCCCCCAAATAAAGACGTCTTCTTCTTCGTTAATCAAAATTCTATTAGAAAAATCTTTAGAACCTGAGGATAGAAATTTTTTATCTCTTTCTTGAACTAAAGTTTTAACTACGAGCTCGTCATGAACATTTGCAATAACGGTTGAGAAGTTTTTTGGCTTTAAACTTTTGTCGACAACTAATAAATCCCCATCATTAATCCCAACATCGACCATAGATTTTCCCTGTACTCGGATGATGAAAGTGGCAGGCACATTTTTGATTAAATGCATGTTTAGATCAATATCTTCTTCGATATAATCAGTAGCAGGCGATGGAAAACCAGCGCCAGCTTTATGCAGATAATAGGGAATAGTCAGCTTCATGTTCTTGTTTTGTTCTTATTTGTAGCGCAGTTATACAATGCAGTCAATAGGTTGTATTTTGAGTCCGTAATTGAATCAAAACTGAATCAAAACGTGAACATCAAAACTATATTTTGTATGCTTGTGGATAACTTTAACCAAGGATAGTTTAATTGGATATCAAATGAGAGGAATTCTAATAATTTTAATTTCAATATTAACGTTAAATTCTCAAGTTATGGCATACGAGGAAGCAAATTATGAAATAGTAAAAGAAAATAAAGAATATGAAATCAGAAAATATTCTGACCGTTTAGTCATTGAAACAAATTCCATACAAGGTAATGGTTTTAGAAAATTGTTTAATTATATTTCAGGAAACAATGAGGAAAAAAAAGAAATTAAAATGACAGTTCCTGTTACTCAAGAAGTCAAAAATGGAAATATGACAATGCAATTTTATCTACCTTCAAAATTTAATAAAGAAAATACACCAAAGCCATCCAATTCAGAAATAAAGGTTTTAACAATAGAAGGTGGGTACTTTGCTGTTATTAAATATTCTGGAAGATCTTCAGATCAAAACTTTTTAAAGAATAAAGACATCTTAGAAAAACAGCTTAAACAAGATAATATTACTATTTTAAGTCCTCCAATAAGAGCATCTTACAATTCACCATTTACTTTGCCAATGTTAAAAAGAAATGAAGTAATGTATAGAATAGACTTATAAATGAAAAAATTAGTTTGCCATTGTGGTGCTGTAGAAGCAGAAATTAATTTAGACGGAGATTTAGCTAAAGTAATAAAATGTAATTGTTCTATTTGTAAAAGAAAAGGAGCAATCATGTCGATGGTAAAAAATGAAGATTTTAAAATTACTAAAGGCCAAGATAAATTAAAACTTTATCAATTTCATTCAAAAGTAGCGAAACATTACTTTTGTTCTGAATGTGGGATTTACACACATCATAATCCAAGGATCAATCCGGCAATGACAGGATTCAATGTTGGTTGTATTGATGAAATAAATACTTTTGATATGAAAGAAGTTTCAGTAAACGATGGTCAAAATCATCCATTGGATAAAAAATAATTTTCATGCAACAATTCAGCTTATGCTTTGGTAAGGTAAAAAAAGATTGTTTAAAGTTTATAAAATCTCAAGAAACAAAAGCAGATAAATTTAAGAATAAGGAAAGAATGATAAAATCTTTCTTAATTCCATTATGTTTTTGGATTAGTAAAAAAGCTGATAAAAAAAGACCTTATTTTGTGGGTTTAGCAGGAGGCCAAGGTACAGGCAAAACCACCATTAGTTCACTCATTAAGATAATTTTAACAAAGTACTTTAAATTAAATGTTTTTAGAATTTCTATAGATGATTTTTATAAAACTAGAAGAGAGAGAATAAATTTATCTAATAAAATTCACCCAATGCTTTTAACTAGAGGAGTACCAGGAACACATGATATTAATATGATGTTGAGTTTTTTTAGAAAGGCAAAAAGTAGAAAATTTAAAAGACTGAAATTGCCAACATTTAACAAAGCAATAGATGACCGATTTCACAAAAAGAATTGGTATGATTTAAAAGTTAGACCTGATGTAATTATTTTCGAAGGTTGGTGTGTTGGTGCAAAATCAGAAAAAAATAATACTTTAAAGAAAAACATCAATTCTCTGGAAAAAGCCAAAGATCAAAAACAAATTTGGAGAAAATATGTGAACCAGCAATTGAAATCAAAATACAAAAACTTATATTCCCAACTTAATTGTTTAATTTATTTAAGAGCAAAAAACTTTAGTTTGCTTCAGAAATGGAGATTGAAACAAGAAAGAAAACTTTGGGTGAAAAGTAAAGTAAAATCGAATTTAAAAATAATGAGTAGAGGAGACGTCATCAATTTCATGCAGACATATCAAAGAGTAACCCAGAATATGTTTAAAAATATGCCCAAATATGCATCTATAATTTTTAATCTAAATAGTAACCACCAGATCAAATCTGCAGTATATAAAAGTAAATGAAAAAAATAATTTTAATTTTTTTAGGGACATTGCTTTCATTTTTTGAAGTAAATGCAGAAACCTTTTCTAGTGCTTTATCAAAAGCATATAAAAATAATTCAGAGCTTAATGCCGAAAGAGAAAATATTAATGTTTCTGAACAAGATCTTAATATTGCAAGAGGATCTTATTTACCCACGATTACTCTTGAGGGAACCAAAAGTCAGGAAGATACCAACAAACTTACTAATCAAAGTGGGGGAGATGCAGCAATTAGTGATGTAGATCCTTCAACAAGATCAGTTTCAATTACTCAAACTCTAATAGATTTTGGTAGACGTGCAGATCTTGCAAAAAATAAGATAGGTATTGATCTTGCAAAAGCAAAATTATTAAAAAAAGAACAAGACATTTTATATAAAACTACAGAGGCTTATACTGGGCTAATTTCAGCAAATGAAAAGTTAGAAATTAATAGAGCAAACGTTGAGCTTTTAAGTAGACAAGTTGAAACTGATAGAATTAGACTTAGTAGAGGTCAAATTTCTTTATCAGATGTTTCTCAATCAGAATCTTCGTTAGCAGGCGCTGAGGCACAATTTATTAAAGCACAAAATGATTTATTAACTAGTAAATTAAATTATGAAAATATCATAGGTAGCATTAATGATGTGCAATCATTAGATAAAAGTTCAATTATTAATTATGAACTTCCAGGAGATCTTAATTCAGCAATTGAGCTTTCAAAGAAAAATAATCCTGATTTAATTATTGCAAAGTTAGAGTATGAACAATCTATTAAAGATAAATCAATAGCTAAATCTGATTTAGCACCTACTGCGAAATTATCTTTTGAAAGATCATATACTGAAGATTTAAATACAACATATGATGAGAGAGAAAAAGATACTGTTAAAGCAACTGTTTCGTGGCCTTTTTTTTCAGGTGGTAAAAACATTGCTAAATATAAAAAAAATCAAAGTTTAGAAAATAGAAAAAGATTGATTTTAGATAGTGCCGTAAAACAAAATCAAACCGATGTAGCTAGCGCCTGGTCTAATTATCAATCTAATAGAAGTTTACTTAACTCTGTTCAATCCCAAGTTAAAGCTGCTGAAATTGCCAATGAGGGAATTGCTGCTGAGTATAATAGTGGGGCAGGAAGAACAACTTTAGAGGTCATTCAATCCAACTCATTACTTTTGAACGCTCAAATTTCTTTGGCAGATTCTGAGAGAAATTACATTCTATCTCAGTTTAATTTGTTAAAGTCCTTAGGATTGCTAAATAGCGATTACCTAAAAATAAGATAATTATTGGTTTTTTGAGGAAAAATAAAATATCTTGCCAATGAGAACAAAATGTGTACATTTATTTTATGATTCGAGTGTTAAAAAAAGCAAGAAAAGAGGCAAAAAATGACAAAAAATAACTTAAAAGTAGTTAAATCTACGAAAGATCAAGAATTGGATATTAAAGAAAAAAACAAAGCATTAGATGCTGCGATTAGCCAGATAACTGACAATTTTGGAAAAGGTTCAGTTATGAAGCTGGGCGAAAAAAGAGCGATGGATATCGAGTCGATATCTACAGGTTCTTTAAGTTTAGATTTAGCTTTAGGAATAGGTGGTTTACCTAAAGGAAGAATTATTGAAGTTTATGGACCAGAGAGTTCTGGAAAAACAACCTTAGCATTACAAGTAGTTGCTGAAGCTCAAAAGGCGGGTGGAATTTGTGCATTCGTTGATGCGGAGCATGCTTTAGATCCAGTCTATGCAAAAAAATTAGGAGTGAATACTGAGGAGCTTTTAATCTCTCAACCAGATGCAGGTGAGCAAGCTTTAGAAATCGCTGATACGCTAGTAAAATCAGGCTCTATTTCAGTTATCGTAATTGACTCTGTTGCAGCTTTAACTCCAAAAGCTGAAATTGAAGGTGAGATGGGTGATCATCACGTTGGTCTTCAATCAAGATTAATGAGTCAGGCTTTAAGAAAATTAACTGGTTCAATTTCAAATACAAACACAATGATGATTTTCATTAACCAAATTAGAATGAAAATTGGAGTTATGTTTGGAAGTCCAGAAACAACATCAGGTGGAAATGCGTTGAAGTTTTATTCATCTGTAAGAATGGATATTAGAAGAATTGGTGCTATCAAAGATAAAGATGAAATTATTGGAAACACTACAAGAGTAAAAGTAGTTAAGAATAAAGTTGCACCACCATTTAAAGTTGTTGAGTTTGACTTAATGTATGGCAGAGGAATTAGTAAAATGGGTGAGTTAGTTGACCTAGGTGCTAAAGCTGACATTATTGAAAAATCAGGAGCATGGTATGCTTATAAGGGTGAAAAAATAGGTCAAGGTAGAGAAAACGCAAAAACTTACCTTGCTCAAAATCCTAAAGTTGCTGCAGAGATAGAAATGGCAATTAGAGAAAAAGCAGGTGTGATTTCAAAGAAAATTGAAGGAAATCCATTAAGTCCTGAAAAAATTGAAAAAGAGAAGAAAGTAGCTGAAAAAGAAGAGGCTGCAAAAGAAGCTACTCCTTCTAAAAAGAACTAAAATTAAAGGTCATCTTTAAATTATAAAAGGCGCTTGTTATAAGCGCCTTTCCCCCTTTATCCCTAACTAGACATAGAATAAAAAAGCTGTATTTTAAAGTATGGCGGATAAATCATTAAATGAAATAAGAAGTACGTTCTTAAAATATTTTGAAAAGAATGATCATAAGATTGTGGAGTCTAGTAATTTAGTTCCAAATAATGATCCGACATTAATGTTTGCTAATTCTGGAATGGTTCAATTTAAGAATGTATTTACCGGTTTAGAAAAAAGAGATTATCAAAGAGCAACCACTTCTCAAAAATGTGTCAGGGCAGGGGGTAAGCATAATGATTTAGAAAATGTTGGTTACACTCCAAGACATCATACTTTTTTTGAAATGTTGGGAAATTTTTCTTTCGGGGATTATTTTAAAGAGAGAGGAATTGAACTTGCATGGAATTTAATCACTAAAGATTTTGGTCTAAATAAAAATAGACTTTACGTAACAGTTTTTCATGAAGATGATGAGGCCTTCAATTTTTGGAAGAAAATAGCGGGTTTTGGCGATGATAGAATTATCAGAATTTCAACATCAGATAATTTCTGGTCAATGGGTGAAACAGGTCCTTGTGGACCTTGCTCAGAAATATTCTACGATCATGGTGATCATTTAAAAGGTGGTTTACCAGGAACAAAGGATCAAGATGGAGATCGTTTTATTGAAATTTGGAACTTGGTATTTATGCAATACGAACAAGTTTCAAAAGATAAAAGAGTAGATTTACCCAAACCATCCGTAGATACTGGAATGGGATTGGAGAGAATAGCTGCTCTTTTACAAGGCACACACGACAATTATCAAACTGATCATTTTAAGAAATTAATAAGTTCGATATCAGATGCTACTAAAGTTAAACAAGCTGATAATAACATATCAAGTTTTAGAGTAATTGCTGATCACTTAAGAGCAAGTTCATTTCTTTTAGCTGAAGGTGTTCTACCATCCAATGAGGGTCGTGGATATGTCTTAAGAAGAATTATGAGAAGAGGTATGAGGCATTCTCATTTATTAGGATCAAAAGAACCTATTTTTTACAAAATTTTTGAATCTTTAAAAAATGAAATGTCTGGAAATTATCCAGAGTTAGAGCGATCCAAATCTTTGATAACAGAAACATTAAAAATGGAAGAAGAAAAATTTTTAGTTTTACTTGATCGAGGAATTAAAATTCTAAATGATGAAATTTCCAAAATTGATAAAGTGTTATCAGGTGAAGTAGCTTTTAAATTATATGACACTTATGGTTTTCCATTAGATCTCACAGAAGATATTTTAAAAAATAAATCATTAAAAGTTGACCATCAAAAATTTGATGAGTTGATGAAAAAAAGTAAAGAACTTGCAAAAAAGAATTGGAAAGGATCTGGGGACAGCTCAGAAGAAGCAATTTGGTTTTCAATTAAAGATAAAACTGGTCCTACAGAATTTTTGGGTTACGAGTCTAATCAATCTGAGGGAGTAGTATTAAATTTAATTAAAAACAATCAGGAGTCAAAATCATTAGCTACTGGAGAAGAAGGAATGATTATAACTAATCAAACTCCTTTTTATGGTGAGTCTGGAGGACAACTTGGTGATAAAGGCACAATAGTTTCTGGAAATTCTGTATTTGAAGTTGAGGACACACAAAAAAAACTTGGAGATTTATTTGTTCATTATGGATCAGTTAAAACTGGAGAAATTAAAATTAATGATGTAGTTGAAATGAAAATTGATGTTGAGAGAAGAAATAATTTAAAAGCTTATCATTCTGCAACTCACTTACTTCATGAGTCTTTAAGAAGAACTTTAGGTAAGCACGTGATGCAAAAAGGATCATTAGTTGCACCAGATCGTTTGAGGTTTGACTTTAGTCACATGAAACCGATTACTAATGAGGAATTAGAGACAATAGATAAATTAGTTAACGAATACGTTAAAAATGGTTCTGAAGTAACCACAAGAATTATGACACCTAAAGCTGCAATAGAAAAGGGAGCACTAGCTTTTTTTGGTGAAAAATATGGTGAAGAAGTTCGTGTCGTTTCAATGGGGAAGGAAAAAGATGCTTATTTTTCAACGGAATTATGCGGTGGAACACATGTAAAAAACACCGGAGATATTGGAAAATTTAAAACAGTCAGTCAATCATCTATTGCAGCAGGAGTCAGAAGAGTTGAAGCTTTAAGAGATAAACAGCTTGAGGATTTTATTAAGAATAAAGAAAAGCTATCAACTTTATCTGTACAAAAAGATGAGGAGACTATCAAAGATTTGTCATCACAAATAATCAAACTTGGAGGCAAACCGAAAGTTGATAATAAAGATTTAAAAGAAATTATAAAAAATCTTTCAAAACAACTTGAGCAATTAAATGTTAATTCAGTTCTTCAAGATAAAACAAAAAATATTATTAATGATCAAAGAATAAAGGAGATAAAAGTTAGATTTCAAAAAGTTCAAGATTTACCCCCTAAAGATTTGAGAAAATTAGTCGATAATGGAAAAAAAGAACTCGGCGATGGAATTGTAATTGTCTTCGCAAGTAGTGAAGATAAGGTTGGTTTAGGAGTTGGTGTTACTGAAAAACTAGTTGATAAATATGATGCCGTAAAATTTGCAAAATTAGGTTCAGAAATTATTGGTGGCAAAGGTGGGGGTGGTCGAAAAGATTTTGCCCAAGCAGGGGGACAGGATAAAAACAAAATTGATGAGGCTTTTGAAAAACTAAAGGCTTTAATTTAGCTTCTGTTTAAGATTGTTATCAATTACATCTAGAAATTGATTGGTTGTTAAATATTTGCTTGAAGGTCCAACCAATATTGCAAGATCTTTTGTCATGGAGCCATTTTCAACACTTTCAATACAAACTTTTTCAATTGTATTTGCAAATTTGATAAGTTCGTCATTACCATCAAGTTTTCCTCTATGTGCTAATCCTCTTGTCCATGCAAAAATTGAGGCAATTGGATTTGTCGAAGTTTCTTTACCTTGTTGGTGCATTCTATAATGTCTGGTTACTGTTCCGTGAGCTGCTTCTGCTTCCATTATTTTTCCATCAGGTGTAAGTAGTGTACTTGTCATTAAACCAAGTGAGCCATATCCTTGAGCCATGGTATCTGATTGAACATCACCATCATAATTTTTACATGCCCATATATATTTACCACTCCATTTCATTGCACACGCTACCATGTCATCAATCAATCTGTGTTCATAAGTAATTTTTGCATCCTCAAATTTTTTCTTAAATTCTTTATTATAGACCTCTTCAAATATATCTTTAAATCTTCCATCGTATTTTTTTAGAATTGTGTTTTTAGTTGATAAGTAAACTGGCCAATTCTTAATTAATCCATAACTAAAACAGGATCTTGCGAAATCCTCGATTGATTTATCTAAATTATACATTGAGAGTGCGACTCCTGGACCAGTAAAATTAAATACTTCATATTTAATTTCGTCTTTACCATCTTCAGAGGTCCATTTTACTTCCATCTTACCTTTACCAGGCACTTTGAAATCTGTTGCTCTATATTGATCTCCAAATGCATGTCTCCCGATCACTACTGGGTCGGACCATGATGGTACAAGTTTTGGAATATTAGAACAAATTATGGGCTCTCTAAATACAGTTCCTCCAATAATATTTCTAATAGTTCCGTTTGGAGATCTCCACATTTTCTTTAATCCAAACTCTTCAACTCGTGCTTCATCTGGAGTTATGGTTGCACATTTAATACCAACACCAATTTTTTTAATTGCATTAGCAGAGTCGATAGTGATCTGATCATCAGAGTCATCTCTACTTTTCATTCCTAAATCGTAATATTCGATGCCAAGGTCTAAATATGGAAGTATTAATTTTTTCTTGATAAATTCCCAGATTATTCTGGTCATTTCATCGCCATCTAACTCTACTATTGGGTTTTTAACGCTAATTTTGCTCACTTATATTTTTATCTTAATAATTGAATTTCGCGATTTTATATACATATTAATGACAAATTATCAAATAGAAGAATATGTTTAGTAAGATATTTCCAAAAATTCACGCTGAAGGTTATAAATTTTTAGTTATTGCCGGAATAATCACAATAGTATTTTATATTTTTAGTAATTTCTTAGGTCTTATTGGTTTGGTCTTAACTATTTGGGTTTATTATTTTTTTAGAGATCCAGAGAGAGTTATTATAGATGATGATAATTATCTTGTTAGTCCAGCAGATGGTGAGGTGATTAAAGTTGAAGAAGTTAATGGGCCTAAAGAACTTGGTCTAGAGAATAAAAAATTTAAAAAGATAAGTGTTTTCATGAATGTTTTCGATTGTCACGTAAACAGAACCCCATGTGCAGGGAAGATTGAAGAAATTTTATATAAGCCAGGCAAGTTTGTAAATGCTTCACTGGATAAAGCAAGTGAGGATAATGAAAGAAATTACTTTAAAATTAAAGACCCTCACAACAATGACATTGTAGTTGTTCAAATAGCTGGACTGGTTGCACGAAGAATAGTTTGTGAGTCAAATAAAGATCAAGAGTTGAAACAAGGAGATCGTATTGGCATGATACGATTTGGTAGTAGAGCTGATATCTATTATGAAAATTATGAGCCACTTGTAAAAGTTGGTCAAAAGGCTATTTCAGGTGAGACATTACTTGCAAAAAAATAATATGGAACAAAAAAAACCAAATCTTAAAATTGTAGCAGATAAAAAAAGCGCAAGAATGATTTTACCAAATATGTTAACCCTGATGGGTGTATGTATTGGTTTAAGTTCAATTCGATTTGCTTTGGATGGAAGATTTGAAATAGCAATTATTGCAATAATTTTTGCTGCTTTGATTGATGGCTTAGATGGAAGAATAGCCAGACTTATTAAGGGGACTTCAAAAGTTGGAAAAGAATTAGATTCTTTGACGGATGTAATAAGTTTTGGAGTTGCTCCAGCATTCATTATGTATTTCTGGAAATTAAATACCCTAGGTCGATTTGGATGGTTACTATGTTTAATTTATGTAATTTGTGTTGCTTTAAGATTAGCAAGATTTAATGTTAATTCTAATCAAGAGCCTTCCTGGAAAGATAACTTTTTTGAAGGAGTGCCATCTCCAGCTGGTGCAATACTATTATTAACTCCACTAATAATAAGCCTTAGTGGTTTTGATTATATTCAACTAAATTTTAATATTATTGTTCCAATATTTTTTGTGGCAACATCATTGCTTCTGATTAGTAAATTTCCAAGTTATTCATTTAAAAAAATTGTCATACCAAGAAAAACAACAATATTTTTATTATTTGGTATAGTTCTATTTTTTGGGTTATTGCTAGTTTATACATTTAATGTAATTGCAATAAGTTCTTTAGTTTATGTGCTTTTATTACCAATTAGCTTTTTTCATTTTCAAAAATTAAAAAAACAACATGAAAATGACAAAATTCAAGAGGATGATGATCTTGAAGACATACTTTAATGAAAAAAAACACAATAGTTTCTCTTGCTGATGCTAACTATTTTCCTTTATTAGAGGAATTAATTAATTCTATAAAAAGATTCAAAGAAAGTGAGAATATTGCTATCTGTATTTTAGATGCAGGCTTAAACAAAGATCAAAAAGAAAAATTATCTACTAAAGTAGATGAAATTAAATCTGCAGAGTGGGATATTGAAGTTCCTCAATCTAAAGTTAAAGAAAAGGAATGGCTTAAAAGCCAGGTTTCAAGAGCATTTTTACCTAAATATTTTCCTAACTATGAAAAATATTTGTGGATTGATTGTGATGCTTGGGTAAATGATTGGAGTTCTGTTGAGCTTTATTTTCAAGCTTGCGACAATGGTAAGCTGGGCATTACACAAACTATAGGACCTGGTTACAAAATTACGTCAAAAGTAAATTGGTTATTTGGAAAATTAGCAATAATCAAATCCCAGAATTTTAAACATGCAATAAAATCAAAAATTGGTACTGACAAAGCTAGAAAACTCGCTTTTGCTCCACATATTAATATTGGTGTGTTTTCTTTAGAAAAAAACTCAAAAGGGTGGAGCTTGTGGCAAAACAATTTATCGGAAACACTAAAGGCTGGAAATATTTTTGGTTCTGAAGGATTAGCGATTAATATGTCAGTCTATATTGATGATCTTGAAACAGAATTTTTACCCTTAAATTGTAATTGGATCACTAGTAATCTTTTACCTAAATATGATGAAAATCAAAAAACATTTGTAGAACCTTATCTTCCCAACTACAAAATAGGCATAATGCATCTTGCAGCCGGAATATGGAAAGATGGTAAAGATATGCGGGTAGACAAAAGTATAGAGATAGAATTAGAAACTTTAGATAATAAAAAGATTAATAAAAGTTTAAGATTTGATATTTAGTTGAAAAAAAATAAAATTTCAAAAAATTGGATTAATAAACAAAGAAGAGATACTTATGTTCGTCAATCCAAAGTGGATGGCTATAGAGCTAGATCTGCATATAAATTAATTGAAATTGATGAAAAGTTTAAAGTTTTTAAGGGTGGAATTTCTGTAATAGATATTGGTGCTGCACCAGGAAGTTGGTCTCAATATGCTTCGAAGGTTGTAAAAAATGGAACAATTATCTCGATAGATTTAAAAAAAATGGAAAAAATTAAAAACACTATTCAAATTGAGGGTGATTTCACAGAACATAATATTCAAGAGAAAATAAAAAAAAATCTTATCAGTCCAATTGATGTGGTTATGTCTGATATGGCAGTAAATACCACTGGAATAAAAAATGTTGATGCAATCCAAACTGGAGAGTTATGTAAAGAGGCGATGGTATTTTCAAAAGATGTAATATCTGAAAAGGGTATTTTTATTGCTAAAATTTTTATGGGTAGATCTTTTAATGAAATTGTCGCACTAGGAAAAAAAATTTTTAAAGAAGTGAAGGTTTTTAAACCGAAGTCGAGTCGCAAAGATTCTAAAGAAAGTTTTATTATTTGTAAAAATCTTAGATAGACACTTTTAATTTAAAAGGAATCATATATAAAAGATTATGGTTCCTATAAAAGAAGCACTTACATTTGATGATGTTACTTTAGTTCCAAAGTATTCTGAAATATTACCCTCAGAGGTTGATACTAGTATAAAATTAACAGATTCATTAAAAATCAAAATCCCACTCTTATCATCAGCAATGGATACAGTAACCGAAAGCAAAATGGCTATTGCTATAGCAAAATCTGGTGGACTAGGAATTATTCACAGAAATTTGGATATAAATAAACAAGTTCTTGAAGTCAAGAAAGTAAAAAAACAAAAATTACTAGTAGGTGCAGCAGTGGGAGCAGGACCTAACGAGTTCAAAAGAGCTGAAGCGCTATTAAAAGAAAAATTGGATATGATTGTTGTGGACACTGCTCACGGACACACAAAAAAAGTTTCTGAAATAATTAAATTTATCAAAAAAATTAAAAATAAAAAAACAGCTCTATGTGCTGGAAATATAGCAACACCAGATGCAGCTAAATTTTTACTTAAATTAGGCGTTGATATAATTAAGGTTGGGATTGGTCCTGGTTCCATCTGCACAACTAGGTTGGTTGCGGGTATTGGAGTTCCTCAATTAAGCGCAATATTAAATGTGAGAAACGGCATAAAAAATAAAAATGTAAAAATTATTTCTGATGGAGGAATAAAATATTCAGGTGACCTCGCGAAAGCTTTTGCTGCTGGCGCTGATGCAGTCATGATAGGTTCGTTGTTTGCAGGAACTGATGAAACGCCGGGTAAACTCATAAAAAAAAATGGTAAACTATTTAAAAGTTTTAGAGGCATGGGCTCGGTAGGGGCGATGAACAAAGGCTCGGCTGATCGATATTTTCAAAAAAAACAAAAAGACATTTCAAAGTATGTGCCCGAGGGAGTAGAAGGATTAGCAAAATACAAAGGTAAAGTTGATAAAGTTATTTATAAATTAGTTGGTGGATTAAGATCATCTATGGGTTATCTTGGTTCCAAACAAATAAAATATTTAAGGTATAAACCGCAATTTGTTAAAATTACAAAAGCCGGATTTTATGAAAGTATGGTTCAT
>JBNAKH010000080.1:0-2089 GCA_052047495.1 Candidatus Pelagibacter sp. | reverse complement strand
TTCAATTTTAGAGATTAAAAAAGAAAAGATAAAAGATGCTGAAAAATTAAAATTCATTAATAACGAACACTCTATTCTTAAAAATCAGTTAGATGAAAATATCAAATCTGATGAAAAGCTGAATAATCTTTACCAATCTCTTAAAGAAATTAACTCAAAACTTTGGGTTATCGAGGATGATAAAAGACAATGTGAGAAAGAAAAGGATTTCGGGGAAAAATTTATTAAGCTTTCAAGAGATGTTCATTTTCTAAATGATGATCGGGCAAAAATTAAATTAGAGATTAACAATCACACTGGATCAACTATCAAAGAAATAAAAGAATACACCAGTTATTAAATCATTAATGGGACTTCATTTTTCAAAAGAGGAATTTAGAGTTAGAAAATCGAAAGTTTTAGACTCTATGAAAGATCAAAACATTGATGCTTTATTAATGTTTAGACAAGAGTCTATGTATTGGTTAACTGGTTATGACACATTTGGATATGTTTTTTTTCAAACATTAATTTTAGATAAAAAAGGAAACACAATATTACTGACTAGAACTCCAGATTTAAGACAGGCACAAAATACATCCAATATTAAAGATATAAGAATTTGGGTTGATAAAGATGGATCGAACCCAACCGATGATCTTAAAGTTATTTTGGATGAGCTAAATCTTAAAGGAAAAAAATTAGGAATTGAATATGAGGCTTATGGATTGACTGGAAAAAATACATTGAAGCTCAATAAGTCTTTAGAGAATTATTGTTCTGTTGAAGATAAATCAGACTTAATAACAAAGTTAAGAGTAGTGAAATCCAAAGAGGAAATTGTTTATGTAAAAAAAGCTGCAGAACTGGCTGATCAAGCTTTGGATGAAGTTTGGAAATATGCCAAAGCGGGTGTAAATGAATCTAAGATTTTAGCTGAAATGAATAAAGTTATATTTGAAGGAGGCGGAGATTATCCTGCAAATGAATTTATTATTGGTTCAGGAAAAAATGCTCTTCTTTGCCGTTATCAATCAGAGAAACAGACTTTAAATGCTCAAGATCAATTAACTATAGAATGGGCTGGTACTTATAGACATTACCATTCAGCAATGTTTAGAACAATTCCTATAGGTAAAGCAAATCCTAAACATCATAAAATGCATGAGGCGTGTGTTAAAGCGTTAAGGAATTGTGAAAATAAATTAAAACCTGGAAATAAAATTGGAGAGGTTTTTGACATTCACGCAAAAACTTTTGATGATCTTGGTTTTAATAAAGCAAGAATGAATGCATGTGGATATTCTTTAGGTACTACTTTTGCTCCAAATTGGATGGATTGGCCAATGTTATATACCGGAAATCCATATGTGATTGAGCCTGGAAATGTTTTTTTTATGCATATGATATTAATGGACTCGGAAAATCAATTAGCAATGAACCTGGGTGAAACTTATTTAGTCACTGAGCAAGGTAACGAAAGACTTGGTAAACAAAAAATTGATTTAGTTGTACTTTAATTAAAGCTGTATTTCTTTTCTAAAAACTTAATCACATTGTGGATTATAAAAGTCATAAATAGATAAATACCACCAGCAACAATAAATACTTCAATTGGTTTAAAAGTTGTTGAAATTATATATTTTGCAACACCTGTAAGGTCCATTATGGTGACTGTACTTGCTAAAGAAGTTCCTTTCATCATTAGAATAATTTCATTTCCATAAGCCGGTAAAGATTGTCTAATAGCGATCGGAATTTGAATTTTATAAAAGATTACTTTATTTGAGATACCCAAACTCTTACCTGCCTCTATTATTCCAGGTTTAATGGTTTGAAATGCTGATCTCAATATCTCTGAAGTGTAGGCGCCCGTGTTAAGAGCAAAAGCAATTATTGCACACCAATATGGTTCTTTTAAAATTACCCATAAAACTGTCGATCTTAAATATTCAATCTGACCTAATCCAAAATAAATAATGAATATCTGTACTAAAAGTGGTGTACCTCTACACGCCCTCCTGCCCTAAATTCACCACGGTGTACGGCACGCACCCAGCCGCGGCGGGCTACGCCACGATTGGTGCGTAAATGAGCCGCTATACCGGAC
>JBNAKH010000079.1:0-1310 GCA_052047495.1 Candidatus Pelagibacter sp. | reverse complement strand
AAATTTAATTTAAAGAATTTTTCTATTTTTTTTGATTATTTTTCTATATTGATTTTAAATTACTATCTTTCTCCATTGGTAGCATTTACGGCTTATTTTTGCTTTTTACATTCTGTAAGACATAGCATCACATTAATTTACGAATTAGATAACAATAATATTAAAAATGGGTTATTGATTTTTATTAAAAAGGCTATGCCACTTACGATATTAACTGCTATTATTTGTTTAGTTGGTATTTATTTGCTCAATTTTAAATATAATTTTGATAACTCGATTATTAAAGTCATTTTTATAGGTTTGGCGTCTTTAACATTTCCACATATATTACTTGAGTATCTTTTAGATAAAAATGAAAAACAAAGAGCTTAAAATATTGTTATCTGCTCCGCGAGGATTTTGTGCCGGTGTTGAACGAGCAATTGAAATTGTTGAAAAATCAATTCAAAAGTATGGTTCTCCAGTTTACGTTAGACATGAAATAGTACACAATAAATTTGTTGTTGATGACCTAAGAAATAAAGGTGCAATATTTGTGGAAGAGCTTGAAGAAATTGAGGATAAAACAAGACCAGTTATTTTTTCTGCACACGGTGTTCCAAAAAAAATTCCACAAGATGCAAAAAACTATAATATGACTTACGTTGATGCAACATGTCCCTTGGTTTCTAAAGTTCATAGAGAGGCTGAAAATCTTCATAAGGCTGGATACCATTTAATTTTAATAGGACATGAAAATCATCCTGAGGTAATTGGAACAATGGGACAACTGCCCAAAGGATCTATCGACCTTATCCAAAATGAGGATGAAGCAATGAGTTATGATTCAAAAAATTCTGAAAAAATTGCCTATGTTACCCAAACAACTCTATCAGTAGATGATACAAAAGAAATAATATCAATACTTAAAAAAAAATTTTTAAATATAAGAGAGCCCGCAAAAGAGGATATTTGTTATGCAACAACCAATAGACAAATGGCTGTTAAAAACATTGCAAAAAAGTGTGATCTGTTTTTTGTTATTGGCAGTCGAAATTCATCTAACTCAGTAAGACTTGTTGAAGTTGCTAAAAAATCGGGGTGTGAAAACTCAATACTGATCCACTCACAAAGTGAAATTCCATTCAACTTAATTGAAAATTCAAATATAATCGGAATTTCATCTGGTGCGTCTGCCCCTGAAATACTTGTCGAAAATTTCATTAAAGAATTGAAAAATAAATTTACAGTCACTATAGAAGAAGTGGAAATTATAAAAGAAAACGTTGTTTTTCGTGTTCCGAAAAAATTAAATTAAATGGCTGTTTACA
>JBNAKH010000078.1:0-4481 GCA_052047495.1 Candidatus Pelagibacter sp. | reverse complement strand
ATTTGTAAATTAAATTATGTTAATAATAGGTATAGATCCTGGAATTTCTGGTTCAATTTGTTTTTTAGATAATGGAAAAATCCTAGATGTTATTGAAATGCCTATAATGACAGATGGTAAAAAAAATAAAAAACAAGTAAATGGCTCCCAAGTTTATAATGAAATTACCAAAAGAATTAAACAATTTGAAAAAAATCAAATTAGAGTTGTGATTGAACATGTTTCTGCAATGCCTGGCCAAGGTGTTACTAGTATGTTTAATTTTGGACAATCGTTTGGAATTTTAAAGGGTATTTGTACCGCTATGCAATTACCCATGTACTTTGTAAGGCCCACAAAATGGAAAAAATATTTTAATCTTTTAAATTCTGAGAAAGATGCCAGCAGGACAAGAGCAATAGAAATATTTCCTTATTTTTCATCTCAATTATCAAGAAAGAAAGACTCAAATAAAGCTGATGCAATTTTGATAGCAAGTTTTTATCATGAAACTTACAAAATTGACGAATAGCTCTAAATATTTAAGACAAAATCATGACACATTTAAGTGTGAGAAGACGATATGGAAGCTGATATCACGTCCCAAGCTGTTGGGCTAGCCTCAAGTGCTGATTTTTCTTTAATAAATTTATTTATTAGAGCTGACATAGTTGTTAAGTCAGTGATTATAATGTTAATAGCTTGTTCTATATATTCATGGGCAGTAATAATTGAAAAATATAGATTGTTCAAAAAAATAAATCAATCTACAGAAGAGTTTGAAACAAAATTTTGGAATTCTAAATCTGCAGAAACTTTTTATAATAATTTACCTTCGAACATACAAGATCCAATGGCTTTAATATTTAAAGATGCGATGCAAAATTTATTAAAGAGAAGATCTAGGACAGATCTAAACAATAGAATGACCACAATGTTAGAAACGGGTATTGAAAAACAAATATCAAAAATCACTAAAGGTTTTACTTTTTTAGCAACAGTTGGATCAACAGCTCCATTCATAGGCTTATTCGGAACAGTTTGGGGAATCATGAACTCTTTTCAATCTATCGCAATCTCAAGAAATACGAGTTTGGCAATTGTTGCACCTGGAATAGCTGAAGCACTTTTCGCAACTGCATTAGGTCTACTAGCAGCAATACCTGCTGTTGTTGCATATAATAAATTTAATAATGACTCAATTAAGTATTCCCAAAAATTAGAAAATTTCTCAAAAAGATTTTTAACGATTATCTAAAATGGCTTTTAAATTAAATCGTTCATCAAAAGAACCAATGAGCGAAATAAATGTAACACCATTTGTGGATGTAATGTTGGTGCTTTTAATTATTTTTATGGTTACTGCCCCTTTGTTAACCGTAGGGGTTCAGGTTGATTTACCAGAAAGTTCTGCCGACTCTCTTCCTGAGGAAGCTGAACCACTGACTTTGACAATAAACTCTAAAGGTGAAATTTATATTCAAGAGTCAAAAGTTGAATATGAAAAAATAATAGCAAAAGTCTTAGCGGTCTCAAAAAATAGAACTGATACAAGAATTTATGTAAGGGGTGATAAAACAATTAATTATGGAAGAGTATTAGAAATTATGGGCTTACTATCTGGGTCTGGTTTCACCAAAGTAGCACTTATATCTGAACCATACAAAGAAAGGTAAGAAGTGAATAGAAGTATTATTATATCTTCTGTATCACATCTAGTTTTAATAATGATTACAGCTTTTAGTTTACCTTTCTTAGCTAAAAAACCAATTGATCTTCCCCCGATAGTATCCGTAGAATTAATACAGATCACAGATAAAACCAATATTCCTTACGCACCGAAGGCAAAAAAAATTATAGAAAAAATTAAAGAGAAAGAAAAAAAGTTGGTATCTGAACAAGCTCCCCCAAAAAAAGTAAAAAAAATTAAACCAGATGCAGTTCCATTGCCAGATGATAAGCCTAAAAAGGTTGAGAAAATAAAAGAAGATAAACAAAATCCAGAAAAAATTGACAATGAGGTTAAGCAAGTTTCTGAATTTGAAAAAAAAGAGTTGTTCGATCCAAATAATATTGCAGCCTTAATTGATAAATCTAAAGTTGAAAGTGCTGAAACGATCAAAAAAAATAACAAAATTACACAAGATCAAAAAAAAAATGTTGAGAACGCAGGTTTATCTTTAAGCGAAGAGGATGCTTTAAAAGCTCAAATATTTGGTTGTTGGAGTATTCCTTTGGGTCTGCCTTACAATGAAAATTTATTAGTAAGAATTAAACTTCAACTGAATCCAGATGGAACAATTCAAGAGTCAGAGATTTTGGATCATGCAAGAATGAATAAACCTGGTCAAGGTTTTTATAAGGTTTTAGCGGAAAGTGCTTTAAGAGCAATAAAATTATGCCAGCCCTTAAGAGTTCCTACAACTGGATATGAGAGATGGAAAGAATTACAATTAAATTTTGATGCAAGAGAAATGTTAGAGGGATAGAATATTTTTATGAGAAATCTGATTATTTTATTTTTTATATTTATAGTACCTACTAATGCATTAGGTTTAATTGAGGTTGATATTACACGAGGTAATTTGAATCCACTCCCTATTGCAGTGTCACCATTATCAATTGATGATGAATCAAAAAAGAGTTTTGAGAAAACTTTAAAAAAAAAAGATATTGGATCAGAAATTTCTAAAGTTATCGAAAAAAATTTAAAAACTTCAGGTCTTTTTAATCCATTAGATAAAAATGCTTTTCTACAAGCGCCTGATATTGCTCATCTTAAACCGCGTTTCGAGGATTGGAATTTAATTAAAGCCCAAGCTTTAATCACAGGTAAAGTAAAAAATGTTGATGATAAACTTAGAGTTGAATTTAGATTATGGGATGTGCTGGCTGGTAAAGAGATGATGGCTCTCGCATTTACCACTGTGCCAAATAACTGGAGACGTGTTGGACATATAATTACAGATAAAGTTTATGAAAGATTAACTGGAGAAAAAGGTTATTTTGATACCAGGATAATCTATGTTGCAGAAGAGGGGCCAAAAACAAAAAGAATTAAAAAATTAGCTATCATGGATCAAGATGGTGCAAATAATAAATTTTTAACTTTAGGAAATGAACTTGTTTTGACACCAAGATTTAATCCTACAAGTCAAATGGTTACATATTTATCTTACTTTAGAAATTTACCTAGAGTTTATCTTCTTGATATAGAAACAGGTATTCAAGAAGTGGTAGGTGATTTTCCAGGAATGACCTTTGCTCCTAGATTTTCTCCAGATGGAAAAAAAATTATAATGAGTTTTGCTAAGGATGGAAATTCAGATATTTATACAATGGATTTAGAAAATAGAATTGTAGAGAAAATTACCAATCATCCCTCTATAGATACTTCACCATCTTATTCCCCGGATGGAAAATTTATTTGTTTTAACTCTGACAGAAGTGGGTACCAACAAATTTATGTCATGAAAAGTGATGGTAGCAATGTTAAAAGAATTTCTTTTGGAAATGGTTTATATGGTACTCCTGTTTGGTCTCCAAGAGGTGATTTAATCGCTTTTACAAAATTACATAAAGGTAAATTCTACATCGGTGTAATGAGAACCGATGGATCTGGTGAGAGATTGTTGACAGAAAATTTTTATCAAGAAGCTCCTTCCTGGTCGCCTAATGGACGAGTTTTAATTTTTTATAGAGAGACTAAAACTGATGATAAAGGAGAGGGTTTTTCTGCTAAATTGTGGTCAATTGATTTAACAGGCTACAATGAAAGGCTTGTAGATACCCCAACTGATGCATCAGACCCATCATGGTCATCTTTATTAAGTAATTAACTGAAAATATGTTGATTTTTTACCTTGAAACATTTAATTAGTTGTGAAAAAGTTAGTTATAAGAAATATTGACCAAGGAGCATTAATGAAATTAAACAAAATTTTAAAGAACACTTTTTTAGTATTATTTGCATGTTTAGTGTTGTCTGCTTGCGCAACATCAAAAAAATCTACAGGACAAATGCAAGGGGATGTTTACACTGGAACTGATACAGTTGAATATTTAGCTTCAGGTGTTCCTGACAGAGTTTTCTTTGCAACTAATGAGTCGGTTTTGACTACTGCATCAAGAGAAACTTTAAGAAAACAAGCAGCATGGTTAAGAAAAAATTCTGATATTACAATCGTACTTGAAGGACATGCTGACGAAAGAGGAACAAGAGAGTATAACTTAGCGTTAGGTGAAAGAAGAGCTAATGCTGCTAAAGATTATTTAATGACTTATGGAATTTCCTCTAACAGAATTTCAGTTCTAAGTTATGGAAAAGAAAGACCAGTTGACTCTGGTTCTAATCCTTTGGCTTGGTCAAAAAACAGAAGATCTGTTACAGTAAAAGCAAATTAATTTTAAAAAATTTAAGACCCTTAATTAATTCAATTAGTTAAGGGTCTTTTTTTTGCCATTATTTTAATCATAAGATTATTTTGATGCGACACATTTTA
>JBNAKH010000077.1:0-17532 GCA_052047495.1 Candidatus Pelagibacter sp. | reverse complement strand
GCTTTTGGAGCTTCTTCCTTTTTAGCTTCTGCTTTTGGGACTTCTTCTTTTTTTGCTCCATCTGTCGGAGCTGCGTCTGCTTTTGCTGCCTCTTCCTTTTTAGCATCATCAGACCCTTCTTTTTTTCTATCTTTTTTTGGAATAGCTTTTTGAGGATTATTACCATTAGCAGGCATTGGCATTAACTCATTTTCACCTAAGATTCTTGCTACTCTTGTAGTCGGTTGTGCACCTTGGCCTAACCAATATTTAATTCTTTCAGCCTCTAATCCTATTCTTTCTTTTTTTTCTTTAGGTAATAGAGGATTAAAAAAACCAACTTTTTCTATGAAACGTCCATCTCTTGCAAAACGACTATCAGCTACAACAACTTTGTAAACTGGTCTTTTCTTCGTTCCACCTCTTGATAATCTAAGTTTTAACATTTACTCTCCTTTTTTATTTTAATTGATTAAATAATTCTGGAGGTATTCCTTTGTCAGACATACCTTTCAGATTTCCTTTGGACATCTTTCTCATCATTTCAGACATCATTTTAAATTGTTTTAACAATTTATTGATAGTGGCAGGATCAGTTCCAGAACCATTAGCAATTCTTTTTTTTCTAGAACCATCAATTATTTTTGGGTTCTCTCTTTCTTTTTTTGTCATCGATAAAATTATAGCCTCATTCTTAGTGATAACACTCTCGTCAATACCCGCAGCATCCATTTGTGATTTAACTTTAGAAATACCAGGCATAAAAGACATAATTCCTTCTATTCCACCCATTTTTTTCATCTGTCTTAGTTGAGTTAAATAATCTTGCATTGAAAATTGTCCCTTTTTTAAATTCTCTTCTGTCTTTTTAATATTTTCTTCACCTAAATCTTGTGCTGCTTTTTCAACTAGAGATACAATATCTCCCATTCCAAGAATTCGGTTTGCAATCCTATCAGGATGAAACACTTCAAAATTTTCAATTTTTTCTCCTACCCCTAAAAACTTAATTGGAACCTCTGATACAAATTTCATACTTACCGCGGCCCCACCTCTGGCATCACCATCAGCTCTTGTTAAAATAATTCCTGACAAACCTACAGTATTTTTAAATTCTTTTGCAACTGATGCTGCTACTTGACCAGTTAAAGAATCTGCAACTAAAAAAGTTTCAGCGGGATTGATTATATTTTCAATCTGCTTTATTTCACTCATCATTTGAAGATCTATTTGTGTTCTACCAGCTGTATCAAATAAGATAATGTCAGCACCATTTAAATTTGCAGCACTTATTGCTCTCTGACAAATATTTGCTGGTTGTTGACCCTCTATAATTGGTAAAGTTAAGATATCATTTTGCTCACCTAAAGATTTCAACTGTTCTTGTGCAGCTGGTCTATAAATATCTAAGCTGACCATCATTACCTTCTTTTTCTTTATATTTTCTAAATATCTTGCAAGTTTAGCAGTAGTGGTGGTTTTACCTGAACCTTGTAGACCAACTAACATCATTGGCACGGGAGGAACGGCGTTTAAATTTACATCAATGTTTTTTTCACCTAATAAATTAACTAATTCGTCATAAACGATTTTTACAACCATATCACCAGGAGATGTAGATCTGATAATTTCTTGCCCTAAAGCTTTAGGTTTAACTTTTTCAATAAAATCTTTTGCGACCTCAAGTGATACATCAGCCTCTAGTAAGGCTTGTCTAATAGCTCTAAGACCTTCATCAACTTGGCTTTCATCAAGCGAAGGGGCTTTTTTCAGAGAGGAAAAAACTTCCTCAAATTTATTTGTTAAACTTTCAAACATATTTATTTCACGCAGCAGTAATCGCACTAGTGGGCGAACCCTCGCTGACTAGTGTCGATCTCTTTGTTTCCAAAGACACCGCAAATTTAACGTTTTTGCGGAAACTGCCACAAACTATAATAGAGGTTCAAAAAGTCAATAAATAAGTTAAATAACTATATATGGATATTAGGGCTTTTAAAATGGATGGATTAGGTAATGATTTTGTAATAATTGATAATAGACAAAAGATTACCAATTTGACTAAAGATCAAATCATAAAAATTTGTGATAGAAATTTTATTGGCTGCGATCAATTAATATTCATTGAATCTAGTAAATCAAGTGATGCTAATTTAAAATTTTTTAATTCTGATGGAGGAGAGTCTGGTGCGTGTGGAAATGGTACTAGATGTGTTGCAAAATTAATCTCCGAGGAGACAAAATCTGAAAACATCATTTTGTCAACTTCAAATGGAAACTTAAAGTCAAAAATATTAGATAAAAACATTGTTACGACTGAAATTGGTAAAGCTAAATTACAATGGAACGAAATTCCTTTATCAGAAAAACTAGATACGAAAAATTTAAATATTAAGATTATTGATTCAAATAACAAAGAACATTCAGGTGGGACGGCAGTTAATGTTGGAAATCCACATATTGTTTTTTTTGTAAACGAAATTGAAAATTTTAATATTGAAAAAATTGGACCCGAAATTGAAAATCATAAAATTTTTCCAGAAAAATGTAATGTTACAATTGCTACAATAATTAATAAAAATTTAATTAGAGTGAAGGTATGGGAGAGAGGAGCGGGGCTGACCAAAGCATGTGGAACAGCTGCATGTGCAACAGCATTTGCTGGTAAATTAAATGATCTTACTGAAAATAAAACAGACATAGAATTTCAAACAGGTAAGTTATCAATTCTTATAGACGATAAAAATTCAATCCACATGAAAGGACCCGTTTCAGAAATAAAAGAAATTGAGTTCAAACTATAATGGGAATTTTTGATAAATTTAAGATAGGCTTTAAAAAAAGTGCATCTGCACTGACATCCGGACTAAAAGAAATAATAATAAAAAAAGAGATTGACGATAAAAATTTAAATAAAATTGAAGAATTTTTAATTGAGTCAGATGTAGGTGTAGAGGCTGCGTCTGAGATCAAGGAAATCATTTCAAGAAAAAAAATCGATCCAAATAAAGATTTATCAACTGAGATAAATCTTATTTTAAAAGAATATATTATTAATCTAATGAAACCTTTAGAGAATAATTCTTTTTTCGAAAAAAAAGATAAACTCAATGCAACATTAATCTCAGGAGTGAATGGTGTTGGCAAAACAACTACTATTGGTAAAATAGGTAAAATTTTAAAAACTAATGGAAACAAAGTTATGTTTGCCGCTTCTGATACTTTTCGAGCAGCAGCTATTGAACAATTAGAAAACTGGGCAAATAAAATTGACGTTAAAATAACTAAATCATCTCAAGGTTCTGATCCGGCATCAGTCGCATATAAAGCAGTTGAAGAAGCAATCAAAAATAATTTTCATCAGGTATTAATCGATACTGCTGGGAGACTACAAAATAAAAAAAATTTAATGGAGGAATATAAAAAGATAGCCAATGTCACAAAAAAAATTGACCAAGATGCCCCCCACAACATTATTTTAGTTTTAGACGCAACATCGGGACAGAATGTAATTAATCAAGTAGAAGAATTTAACAAAATTATCCCATTAACTGGTTTAATCATGACCAAATTAGATGGAACTGCCAAAGGCGGTATTCTACTGGCGATAGCAAAAAAATATCAATTACCTATTATTGCTTTAGGCTTGGGCGAAAAAGAAGACGACTTACAATTATTTAATGCAGAAAAATTTGCTGAGGCTTTTACGCAGGTTAATTGATTAAATTACTCGAGATTAAAGGTTTATAAATACTACACTTGTAACTATCTTTAAATTTATAATGCCCACAATCCTTAGAAAAAGAAGAAATAATAAAATCAAATTTTCCTGTAGTGGGGTAAAGTTCAAGTTTCTTATTAAAAATATCATACTTAAAGTTTGCGTTTAAACTTTTAACTGCACTAATCATCACCAGTGTTTTATCATCTTTTAAAAGATAATAAGCAAAGTCGTCTGGAAATACAGGAAAGTCATATTCCTCTAAATGAAACTTGGCTTGAGAGGGAAACCAATCATAAGAGATCAATGGTGAAGAAGACTTTGTTGAATAATTATAGATATAAAGATCTTTTGGATAATCATTTATATAATTACTTTCTTCACCTCTAGCTAAAATCGATTTCTCTCGCCCCTTAAAATATAGCGCAAATTTTTTGTTGTGAGAGTCCATATGATCTATGTGAAATAAATCGTCAGGATAAAAAGAATTATCTTTCGAAAAAGCAAAGCTTTTTAAAGTTATGAATAAAATTATAATAACAAAATCATTTTTCACTTTTTAAACTTAATCTTAAATCTTGAAAAATATTTGTTTAGAATATGGCTTAATTTAAATTAATCAAAAAAGAGTTTAGTGCTTTTACAAGACTCTCGTCATACTCCATCATATGATTGTCATATTTGGTAAAATACGAATATTTGGGTTCATTAGCTATCTCAAACATCTTTTTACCCATCTCAAAAGGAACAATTTGATCTTTTTCACCATGCATTATCAAAATTGGAGATTTAATATTTTTAATTTTGTTTTTATTTTCAAATTTATCTTTGAGTAAAAGACCAACGGGTATATATGGATAAAATTTTTTAGCCGCATCAATCATTGATGTGAATGGAGTTTCTAAAATAACACCTGCAAACTCTTTGTTCTGGGATAAATGTGTTGCAACTCCTGTTCCTAATGATTCTCCATAAATTACTATATTTTTTTCATCTACACCTTTTTTTACCAACCATTTAATTGCACTTTCACCATCCTCATATAATCCAGACTCTGATGGTTTACCCTCGTTACCACTAAAACCTCTCCAAGCAATTATTAAAAAATTAACACTCATGTCTCTAAAATGATTTAATTTATGAATTCTATTTTCTAAAGATCCAGCATTTCCATGAAAAAATAGAATTGTTTTATTTTTTTTTATATCTTTTTCATGATACCAACCCAATAAATCTAATCCATCTTGGGTTGGGACTTTTACTTTTTCAATATAAACTGAGAGTTTGTCATCAAAATAATTATTTTCATCAGGATGATACATTAAGTTCCTTTGATAAAAATAAAGAAATACTAAGAGAAATAGGTAAACTAAAATTGTTAGTTGTAAAAATAATAACAAACTATTCCTAAACCTTTTTAACATTATTTTTCTTTGCTAAATATACGCCAAAAAATACCAGAATAGTCCCAATAATATGGTAATTTTCAAATTTTTCGTCAAATAAAAAGTATCCATAAATTGCACCGTAAACTGTAAAAACATAAAGTGTAAAGCCAGTTAAAGATGCACCTAATTTTTTTTGGGCTATAGTATAAAGTGTAAATGCAATTATCCCTGGCGATATAGCAGCAAAAATCACCCATAAATAAAATTCTGTTACAAAAATAGTCTCTTTATAAAATAACTCCTCACCAACATAAAAAGGTAACAAACTTAAAGCACCAAAAAAGGAAATCATAGCAAATCTATCGAAAATTTTTAATTTTGATTTCCAATAAAATAAATAAATAGAATATAAAGCCCAACCAACTGCAGCAGCTAACATCCATAAATCACCAATTGTAAATCTAAGATTTATTAATAAATCAATATCACCTTTGATAATAATGACAAAAACACCAATCAAACAAGCAATTAAACCAATTACCTTTGTCAAATTTATTTTTTCTTGAAAAAAGAAATATGAAATCAAAATAATAAAAACTGGAGAGGATGTGTAAATTATCCCCATATTAGTTACAGTTGTTGTCTCACCAGCTAAAAAAGGGAAAGCGCCACATACACCACATCCCATTGATCCTAAAAAAAATAATTTTTTATATTCCTTTTTAATTATATGAAAATTATTTTTTAAAGTTACATAAGTGAATGGTAATAAAATCAAAAAAACTACTGTCCAACGCCAAAATGCAAGTGAAATAGGCGGAACAAATTCAACACCACCTCTAGCAACAACTAAGTTACTAGCCATAAAGATTGGTTGTATAAATAGTAATGATAATGGAAATATATCTGTCTTAATATTTTTCAATTTAATTGATATTAATCTTTATCAAAAAAGGCTTCGTATATCATCATGATGATAGCTGCACCCATTAAAAGATAAACTGGAATAACATCCAAGAAGCCTATCATCATTGATCTCGTTAAAGTTGTTGCTAAACCAATTAAAAAGAAAACTGCAAAAGATAATCCTATGATTGTAGTAATTTTATTCATTTCATTCCTGACATTCTTTTTCTAACCAATTGGCAATCCCTAGAAATCTATGATCATCATATTTATTGCCAATTAATTGAACTCCTAATGGTAAATTATTTTCACCTTCAAGTAAAGGTAACGAAATACATGGTGTGCCAAGATAAGACCAAACTTTATTAAATTCTGCTGTTCCTGTACTTTTTAAACCCTTTGGTGCAACACCTGGACTAGCTGGTGACAAAACTCCATGATAATCCTCAAAAACTTCCTCGTAAGACTCATAGCTTCTTTTCATAAAATCAATTGCTTCCGCGTATTCTTTCGCCGAATGTTTATTGCCTTTTGTAATTGCATCTTGCATATACTTCGATAATTTCTTTTTAAATTTTTTAAAATACACTGAAAAATTATTGGCTAAATCAGTCTCATGAATAATTTGGTGGTACTTGTGAATATCCTTAAAATAAGAGGGTGTATCAAAGATCTCAATATTTTTTTTAAAAGAATTAATGAAATATTCAAATGATTCTCTAGATTTTTTATCTATCAATTTCCAATGTTCAGTTTTATAAAAAATAAATTTAGGATCAAATAAAGGTCCTTTTTTTGTTTCAGATAAAATATTTTCTGTTGAGTAATGTATAGTTGCTGGATCAAATTTATCTTTTTTAATCAATACTTTTGCTAACATGGCTACATCTTCAACTTTTCGGCCAAAAATTCCTATATGATCAAGACTGTAAGAAGTTCTTAAAACACCATTTCTAGATATCAAACCATAACTAGGTTTATAACCCACAACTCCACAATAGGATGCTGGTCTAATAATGGATCCTCCGGTTTGTGATCCAATTGATGCAGGTGCCATAAAAGAAGCTACAGAAGCAGCAGATCCGCTTGAAGAACCACCTGGTGTTCTTGTTTTATCATGTGGATTTGTGGTTGCCGGAGGTCCTAAATAAGCTAGTTCTGAAGTTGCTGTTTTACCCATTACAATCGCTCCGGATGCATGAAGCAGATCAATTATTTCAGCATTTTGTGAATATGATTTACCTTTTCTAATAACTGTTCCACATTCGGTCGGCATATCAACTGTCCCAATAATGTCTTTAACCGCAATAGGCACACCATGAAGTGGACCAATTGGTTTGCCAGATCTTCTATGATCGTCGGCTTCTGCAGCTTTTTCTAATAAAACTTTTTTATCAAAATGAGCCCAAGCCTTTATATCTTTGTCAAATTTATTGATTCTCTCGATATACTTTTCACAAACATCAACAGAGGTGAGCTGGGCATCTTTAATCTTTGTGGCAAGTTCCTCAAGACTTAAAGAAAATATATCTGTCATTTAAAATTAATTTGCAAATAATGTCTCTGGTAACCAAAGTGCTATACCTGGAAATAAATACATTAAAACCATAGCCAAAATCACAATACCTAAAAATGGCATAATTCCTCCAAAGATCTGCATCAATTCAACATTCTTTGATTGAACTCCCTTTAAATAGTAAGCAGACATTGCCATGGGGGGTGTCAAAAATGAGGTTTGTAAATTTAGAGCAATTAACATTGCAAAGAAATATGGATTTACTCCAAAAAATTCGACTAATGGTAAAAATATTGGTACAAAAATAATTAATATCTCCGTCCACTCTAATGGCCAACCTAATAAAAATATAATCAATTGTGTAATTACTAAAAATTGCCAAGGCTGTAAATCTAGAGATTTAAAGAAATGTTCGAAAACTTCGTGACCACCAAGATAAGAAAATACAGAAGCAAATGTCCATGATCCTATAAATAGCCACATAATCATTGCAGTTGTTTTAGCTGTCAAAAAGACAGACTCTTTAAAATTTTTCCACTTAAGAGTTTTATAAAAATATGAAAGCACCAACGATCCAAAGGCACCTACGGCTGCAGCTTCAGCAGGTGTTGCTATTCCAGCTAAAATTGTACCAAGAACTAAAATTATTAATGAAAATAAAGGTAAGAAGGAAACAAGAACCTCTTTAAGAATTACTGCTGTAGGAGGTATTTCCTCAGCTGCAGGTTTTGGCGCTATTGATGGATTTAACCAAGCTCTGATCACTGCGTATGCAATGTAAAGTCCCGCTAACATAAGTCCTGGAAAAATAGCGGCTGCAAATAATCTAAGTGGTGATAGTTGAGCAATTACAGAGTAAACGATCAACATAATACTAGGTGGAATTAAAATTCCTAAACACCCACCCGAACAAATTATTCCAGATGCAAATTTTTTATCATAACCAGCTTTAATCATAGCAGGCCATGCCAGCAGTCCCATTAAAGTAACAACTGCACCTATAATACCTGTTGCTGTTGAAAATAGGGCACAAGTAATCAGTGCTGCAACTGCCATTGATGCAGGAAGCTTATGAGATGCTAATCTAATTGCAAAAAATAGTTTTGCTACAATACCTGCTCTTTCAACTAAATATCCCATAAATAAAAAGAGCGGGACAGCAGTAAGGACGTTATTATCCATAACAGTGTAGGTATTTTGAACAAAAAGTTGGAATATCCTATTATCAAAAAGATGTTCCATCTTAGTTGGATCAAAGTAAGCATAATATCCAAAACCTAGCCCCATCGCCATTAAAGTAAAGGCAATCGGAAAACCTAATAGTACGGCAAATAAAAATATACCCATCATCATAATTGCCACTTCAGGATTTGTCAGACTAAATAACATCTTCTTTATTTCCTTCTTGAGAAGTTCTCATTAATACCTTTTCAGTTTCTTCAGCATCACGCTCTGTTCCTCTTTCTGGCCAACTGCCAGTTTTTATACATATAATGCATCTGAACACTTCACCAATTCCCTGAAGGGTTAACAGGCTACCAGATAAAGGTATTAAAGATTTCGCCATATAAATTTGAATTTGAGCTGGACTATTCCAACTTGTTTCTTTTATTTTCCAAGCAAGGGCAGCATACTCATAACCATAAAAAGCTAATGCAATTACGCCTGGGAAAAAGAAAATAAAATATAAAACTATATCTATCCAAGCTTGTACTCTTTGAGAAAATAATCTGTAAATGACGTCTCCTCTTACATGTGCCTCGGTACACAAAGTATATGCCCCAGCCATCATAAAAATTGCACCATACATTTGGAGACTAAAATCGAAATTCCATAAAGTTGGTGCATTTAAAGCATATGCCATAAAAACTTCATAGCACGTTCCACCCATTAAAATTACAATACACCAGGAAAATGCTTTACCCATTGAGACGCTTAATCGGTCGGCAAATTTTATATAAGATCTCATCATAGATATAGACTCTTATTGAATTGTTTTGAATTAATCAAATAAAAAGGGGGCCGAGGCCCCCTCATTAAAATTTATGAAAAGTTAATTATAACTTAACTTTTGCTATTGGACCAAACTCATTTTCATACGCAAGTTTGTAATTCGGCTGATTCATCAGCAAGTATTTCATTACTCTCTTCGCATACGCTTTCTGAGAATCTACGATTTTCTTAAAGAAAGGATCTTTCTTATTGAAATCACCGATTACCTTATCCCAACCTTTTAATTGTTGAGCTAAGATTTCATCAGAAGTTTGGTAAACATTTACTTTATGCTCATTCATTAACTTAGCTAAGTCAGCTGAGTATCTTACTAAAGCTTTAAAGTAGTTATCACTATTTGCAGCATAAGCAGCATTTTTCAATATTGCTTGGTGTGCAGGTGATAAACTATTATATGTTTTTTTGTTAACTGGTATCTCAAACATCTCTTGAGATTGGTGGAAGCTTCCTAAGTGATAGTGCTTAGAAACATCTTGCATACCAAACTGAGAGTCTGAAGTAGGGTTGTTAAACTCAGCAGCTTCAATCAAACCAGTTTTCATCGCTGGTTGAATTTCACCACCTGGTAATTGTCTAACTACCATTCCCATTGCAGTTAAAACGTTAGTCGCTAAACCAACAGTTCTGTACTTCATACCTTTAACATCAGATACTTTAGTTACGTTCTTTTTGAACCAACCAAAAGGCTGAGCTGGCATAGGCATATGGAAAAAACCAACATAATCGAAACCAACTTTTGCAAGTGTTTCATCATATAATTTTCTTCCTCCACCATATTCCATCCATCCCATAACTTCTTGAGATGACATTCCATATGAAGGACCAGTTCCAAATAATGATGCAGCAGGGTTTTTACCATACCAATATGCAGTCACCCAGTGACCCATATCTACTACACCGGAACTTACCGCTTGTCCGATTTCTGAAGTCTTTACAACTGCTCCAACCGGTTGAAGATCAATCTGAAGAGATCCTCCAGACATTTCTTTAACCATGTTACAATAGTCTCCAGCCATTTCGAAAAAGATGTTAGCTCCACTTGGCCATGCAGCTTGCATCTTTAAAGTTGTTGCTGCATTTGCCTTCACATATGGCATTGCAACAGCGGCTGCAGCTATAGCACCAGTCTTAGCAGCAGTTTTAAAGAACTTACGTCTTGAAGATGTTTTCACCTTCAATGATTTATTTTCTTTAGTCATTATTACTCCTATTAAAGTTAATTAACTTGATTAATTAAAACATAGAATCAGATTAGAGTCTTTCTAAAAAAAGGCGTAGATGTCGCAATAGTTGAATTAGATTCAATCCAGAGTAGAATTAATTTACTTTATTTTTACAATTTCCAGTTTTAAAAAACTCATCAATATTATCGATTGCTAAGTTTGCCATTGCAATTCTTGTATCCTTTGTTGCGCTTCCTAGGTGTGGAAGAATAAATGCTGACTTAATTTTATTATAACCAGGATTTAAGTTTGGCTCATTTTTATAAACATCTAATCCAGCTGCATATATTTTTCTTCGATTCAATGCATCAATCAAGGCTTCATCATCGACTATATCTCCTCTAGCGACATTAGTAATTACTGCTCCTTTAGGAAAATATTCAACGGTTTCTTTGTTAATCATGTTTTCTGTTTCTTTAGTAGCAGGACAACAAATTGATAGGACATCAGAAACTGAAAAAAGACTTTTAATATTATCATGATAAATCGCTCCCTGTTCTTTTTCATCACTTAACTTTGATCTATTGTGATAATGAATTATCATGCCTAACGACTTTGCAATCTTTGCAATTTTTTGTCCTATTCTTCCCATGCCTAGAATACCAAGTCTGGAGCCTGTCAATTGCTTACCTATTAAATAGTCTGCTGACCACTTCCATCCACCTTCTTGAGCAGATACTATTCCCTCAGAGGCTCTTCTGCATGCGCCTAAAATTAAAAGTATCCCAATTTCAGCTGTCGCATCAGATAAAACCTCAGGAGTATTCGTCACTGCAATGCCTCTTTTTTTTGCGGCATCTAAATCAATATTTCCAAATCCAACTGCAAAATTTGAAATAATTTTTATCGTGTCTGGCAATTTGTTGATTGTTTCTTTATCCATTTTATCTGTGAGAGAAGATAAAATTCCATCACATCCTTTACTCATTTCTATTACTTTTGACTGAGAGTATAGCTCATCATTATTATTGAACATTGGATCAAAAGTTTTAGTGGCTTTGTCCTCACTCTCTTTAATTAATTTTCTAGTGATAAGAATTTTTTTCATTAAAATATTGAATTAACTAATTTAGATCGAATATCTTACCAGGATTCATTATATTATTTTGATCAATGCTCCTCTTAATCAATTTCATTAATGGAATGTTGTCAGCATGTTCTTTTAAAAGATATTCTTTTTTATGTAACCCAACTCCATGTTCTCCAGTGATTGTACCTTTCAATTCAAGCGCTTTGTTAATTAATAAGTCGTTAAATTCTCTTATTTTTTTATATGTCTCTTTATTTTCAGGGTCAAAAGGTAAAAGCACATGAAAGTTTCCATCGCCTAAATGACCTACCATCGGAGCTCTTAATCCAAATTTTTTTGCTTGCTCTTCTGCGTAATTTACACATTCTGTTATATTTGAGATTGGTAAACACACATCAGTCGAATAAACTCTTCCATTATTAATCAATGCTTTAACAGAATAATAAACATCCCATCGTGCTTTCCAAAGTTTATTTCTCTCTTCTAGATCTTTTGCCCATTTAAAAGAACTTCCATTATTATCTTTCGATATTTCCTCAACAATTTTAATATTTTCATTATTAGATGCCTCGGATCCATGAAACTCAAAAAATAAAGTTGGCACTGCTTCAATATCTTTCAATTTAGAATAATTAATACTAATACCCATTTGATCTTTGTTTAGCATCTCAATTCTAGCGATCGGAACTCCGTATTGAATAACTTGTTGGGCAGTTTGAACTGCATTTTCTAAAGTTGGGAAATGACAAACTGCAGACATAATGCTTTCTGGTATTGGCGATAATCTCAATTGAACTTCTGTAATTATTCCTAACGTTCCCTCTGAACCTATAAATAAATTGGTTAAATTATAACCTGCTGATGTTTTTTTGGTTCTGCTACCAGTATTTACAATATCTCCATTAGGCAGAACAACTGTGAGTCCACTGATTACAGTTTTCATCGTTCCATATTTTACAGCCATTGTCCCTGAAGCTGATGTTGAAGCCATTCCACCAATTGCTGCATTAGCACCTGGATCAATCGGGAAAAAAACTCCGTCTTCTCTCAAATAATCATTTAATTGCTCTTTAGTTACACATGCCTGAACTCGACAATCAAAGTCCTCAACATTCACACTTAAAATTTTATTCATTTTTTCAAGACATATAGTTATGCCTTTTTCATTACCGACAACATTGCCTTCTAAAGATGTTCCTGTTCCAAAAGGTACAACAGGAATTTTGTGCTCATTACACAAACACAGCACTTTAGAGACCTCTTCATTTGTTTCGGGAAAAACTACAGCTTTAGACAAAACGGGATCATAAGTATCCTCACCTCTAGCATAATTTGCTCTTGTTGACTCAGAAGTAGAAAATCTTCCATTAAAAATTTTTTTAAACTCTGCTTGGACTTGCTCGTTCATTAAAATAATATTAGTAAAAATTTTATCAAAAATACAGCTTATTTAGTAAGCATTTTCTTTATGTTTTCTAAGGCCTGTAAAATGTTATCTCTTGATGCTGCAAAACTAAATCTTACGTAATCATTACAAGTTTTACCAAAGGCTGTTCCTGGTACTATTGCTACTCCAGCCTCATGCATTGCTTTTTTACAGAATTCAGATCCATTCATTCCTGTACCAATAACTTTTGGGAATGCATAAAAAGCTCCTCCAGGTAAACTACACTCCACTCCTGGTAGATCATTTAAC
Source organism: Candidatus Pelagibacter sp. (assembly GCA_052047495.1). Classification (GTDB taxonomy): domain Bacteria; phylum Pseudomonadota; class Alphaproteobacteria; order Pelagibacterales; family Pelagibacteraceae; genus Pelagibacter. The sequence continues at coordinate 4,060 of JBNAKH010000077.1, read as the reverse complement.
CCCTGATGAATTAAATTTCTTCTTAAAGTAAACTTATCTAACATATCTTTGATGGAGTCATCGGGGCCATCTAATGCAGCAATACCGGCATATTGTGCAGCAGCATTTACACATGAAACGCTATTAATCAATAATTTGTTCACGTGCTCAATAAGTTCTTTAGGCCAATAACTCCAACCTAATCTCCATCCCGTCATCGAATAAGCTTTACTCCAACCCTCTAATACAATTAACCTATCTTTTAAATTTGGATAATGGAAAAAAGAAGGCATTTCTTTGTAGTCAAAAATTTGTCTACTATAAATTTCATCACTTAAAATAGTAACATGAGGATGTTTTTCTAACTCCTTTGCAAAATAGTCAATTACAGGTTTCTCAACAAAACTTCCTGTTGGATTATTTGGATTTATTAAAATCAGTAATCTAGTTTTTTTAGTTATAAGAGATAAGATTTTATCCGGATCAAATTTAAGATCTTTATCTTCAGTTAAATCATAAGGCACAGGCGTTGAACCTGTATAATTAATCATAGACTCATATATTGGGAATGCAGGTGTAGGATGGATTATTTCTACTCCCGGTTCTCCGTAGCATTGTATCGCATAACTCATTGTAGGTTTACCACCTGGCATGATTAAAATTCTTTCAGGATCTATCTCAGCTTTATAACGTTTCTTAATCCATCTTGTTACAGCTTGTCGACACTCAGGTATTCCATTTGACATCACGTATCCATGATGACCATCATCCAAAGCTTTTTTTGCCGCCTCAACAACATGTTTGGGTGTTTTAAAATCTGGTTGTCCTAGACCTAAATGTATCATCGGTTTACCTTGGGCTTCTAATTTCTTCGCCTCTGCCAATACCGAAAAAGCAGACTCAGTTCCTAATCTATTTAAACTCTTTGCTAGTTCCATAACTTTTATATTTTACTAGAAGTTCTATAAATTAATTTTGAACTATTCAACTCTTTTAAGTTCTTACATCCCATTAAAACCATATTTCTATTAATTTCCTCATGCATATTTTTAAGTAAATGCTCAACACCTTGCTGTCCCCCTGCGGCTAAAGAGAACAAAAACATTTTACCAAAACTACAGGCTTTTGCACCTGCAGCGATTGCTTTTAATACATGAGTTCCTCTTCTCACCCCCCCGTCTAATATGATTTCCAATTTATCTCCAACTGCATCTGAAATTGCTTTGACTTGATCGAATGGCGATCTTGATCCATCAAGTTGTCTGCCACCATGATTTGAAATCATGATTGCCGTACAACCAATATCTATTGCTCTTTTCGCATCTTCAACGGACATAACACCTTTAAGTGCAAAGGGTCCATTCCATTTCTTTACACAATATTCAGCATCCTTCCAGTTCATTGCTGGATCGTATTGTTCATTAATGTACTCTATAACTGATTTTGCAATATTGGTGCCCTTATCTGTTTTTGTAGCCACATTTGCTAATTTAAATTTTCCATGTGTAAGATAATTAAATACCCAACTAGGATGAAGAGCAAAACTCATTAAACTTTGTAAAGTTAACTTTGGTGGGGTTGTAAAGCCTGTTCTATGATCTCTTTCTCTATTACCTGCTACTAAAGTATCTACTGTTAAACACATACCATCAAATCCTGATCTTCTACAACGATCAATTAAATCATCAGTGATTGATTGATCTTTATGAACATAAAGCTGAAATAACTTTGGTCCACCTGAAATATTTGAAATTTCTTCTATGGTGTTATTTGCCATCGTAGACATACTATAAAATGTTCCAAACTTATCAGCTGCTCTAGCAGATGCTTTGTCACCGTCATGATGATAAAGTCTTTGCATGGCACATGGTGATAAAAAGAGTGGCATATCAATTTTTTTTCCAAAAATAGTTGTTGATAAATCTGGTTTACCTACACTTGCTAAAATATTAGGAACTAAATCACATTCATCAAAAGATTTTGTATTTCTTTTAAGTGTTATTTCATCATCTGCACCACCATCAATATAATGAAATATTGGTGAAGGTAATTTTTTTTTCGCAAGTTTTCTAAAATCGTCAAAATTATAACAATTTTGTAAACTCACTATTTTCTAAATCTAAGATTATTTCTATTAAGATCTGAAATTTTTGTACATCCCATAAGCTTCATATCTCTAACTAACTCAGATTTATACAACTCAAGAGCTCTTTCGACGCCTGGTTGGCCTGCTGCTGCAAGCGCATAAAGATAAAGTCTTCCACCAGAACATGCTTTTGCACCAAGAGATAATGCTTTAAGCATATGTGTTCCTCTATGAATTCCTCCTTCACATATAACATCAAGTTTATCTCCAACTGCATCAACAATTTCTGCGAGCTGATCAAATGGTGATCTCGATCCATCAAGTTGTCTGCCACCATGATTTGAAACCATTATACCAGTACATCCAATATCAACTGCTTTTTTAGCATCTTCTACACTCATTATTCCTTTAAGTGCAAAATGACCTCCCCATTGAGAACAAAGTTTTTCAGCATCTTTCCAATTCATAGATTGATCTAACATTGTTGAAAAATAATTGCCTATGGAAGAGTTTGTGCTTGTACCTTCTTTTACAAAATCTTGAAGGTGAGGTAATTCAAATTTACCTTTAGTTAAATAATTAATTCCCCACATTGGTTTAGTCGCAAAACTAAATAAGCTTGATAGTGTCAATTTTGGTGGAGAAGTAAAACCAGTTCTTAAATCTCTTTCACGATTTCCTCCTGTAATGGTATCAACTGTTAGAGCCATAACATCAAAATTAGCAGCCTTAGCTCGCTCTAGACAAGAGTCATTTAAACCTCTATCTTTGTGAAAATAAAACTGAAACATTTTAGGTGTATCAATCAACGATGATATTTCCTCTACGCTAACAGTTGCTAATGCAGAAACACCAAACATTGTATTAAATTTTTTAGCTGCTTTTCCAACTGCTCTTTCACCATCATAATGAAAAAGTCTTTGTAATGCTGTTGGTGAAAGATAAAATGGTAAATCTAACTTTTTACCAAAAATTGTTGTGGACAAATCTACATTCTCAACACCTCTCAAAACATTTGGAACTAAATCTACATCGTCAAAGGCACTAGTATTCCTAGCATAGGTAATCTCATCGTCAGCTGCACCGTCAATATAGTGAAAAATAGGAGATGGAAGCTTTAGCTTGGCAAGTTTTCTAAAATCACCAAAATTGTGACAATCTTTTAATCTCATTATCATAGAATGTTTTTTTAAAAGGTTTTAAGGAAATTAAACATATAACTATTTGCCCCAGGATTTTTATCTCCCAAACTAGCATTGGACAAATGATTATATGATAAGCCTAATTGGGTATTTTGGAATAAATTTAAAGAAATCTGAACTTCACTTTTAAATTCTAATAGATGCCCAAGATCTTTGCCATCTCCCTGACTATAAAGTCCTGGGGTAAAACTCGGTATAATATTTAATGCACCTAATGAATATTGAGCCTGCACACCAGTATACAGATAAGCTGCACTATCAGCAGTAAACATAAGTCCTGTTATGGGAGAAAGGTTACCGAGAAAAGTATCTCTATTTAAATCTGTATTTTGATGTTGAAATCCAATTAAAGTCGATCTTTTTCCATTATCACTAAAGTCAAACATACCTGAATAAACGTTAAACTTTGTATTATCATTACTAACTTTAGTTTCTTCAGCAAATATCGATGAAGAAATAAAAACAGATAATATTACCAAGTAACAAATTCTAAGATAATTCATAATTTTTTTTTTTTTTAATATAACTTTCCTGAGTATTATTGCACCACCAAATATAAACATCAATATAGGTAATAACCAAAGAAAATAGGTGTTTTTACTGAAACCTGGATCATACAGAATCCAATCTCCATATTTATCTTTAAGATAAACATAAATTTGTTTTTCGTTTAAGCCTTCATTTAATTTTTTTTCTACTAAAATTTTTAGGCTATTGGCAAATTCAGAATCTGAATCGTACACTGATTGTCCTTGACAAATTAAACATCTTAAATTTTTTGTTATTTCAATTT
>JBNAKH010000076.1:0-1472 GCA_052047495.1 Candidatus Pelagibacter sp. | reverse complement strand
GAATTATATTTCATTTTTAAGAGAAATAGGAAAACATTTTACAATTAATAAAATGCTAACTTTTGAAAGTGTTAAAACTAGATTGGATAGAGAACAATCTTTAAGTTATATGGAATTTAATTATATGATTTTGCAAGCTTATGATTTTTTAGAGCTAAATAAAAAAGAGAATTGTTCCTTGCAAATAGGAGGTTCTGATCAATGGGGAAATATTGTCAATGGAACAGAACTTATAAAAAGATATTCTAGTAAACAAGCTTATGGTTTAACCACCCCTCTCATTACATTATCCTCAGGAGCAAAAATGGGCAAAACTGAGTCAGGTGCTATTTGGTTAGATGAAAAATTATTATCATCATATGACTATTGGCAATTTTGGAGAAATATTGATGACAGAGATGTAATAAAATTTTTAAAAATGTTCACAGATTTAGATATTGAGGAAATTGATAAAATGAAGGATCAAGATATTAATAAACTTAAGATTAAGCTAGCGAATGAGACAACTGCCATGCTTCATGGTTTAAAAGCTGCTAAAAGTTCTGAGCAAGCGGCAAAAGAAGCTTTCTCAGGAACTTCGCTTGGTTCAAATTTACCCTCAATTAAAATAAAGAAAACTGATATTGAAAATCAAATGAGTATTATAGATCTCGTGATCTTATCCAAATTAGAAAATTCAAAGAGTGAAATCAGACGTCTTATTAAAGGAAATGCAATAAAACTTAACGATGAAATTATATCTCAAGAAAATATGATTATTTCTCATGAATTGTTCAAACAAAATTATTTAAAACTTTCTGTGGGAAAAAAAAGACATTTAAAAATTGAGTTAAGTTAATTCTTTTTAATTTTTTCCAATGTTCTTGTAATAAATCTGGGTGTTAAAGTTTTGACAGGATTGACTGAAGTTTTTAAATTTTTTGGAGGGCCTTTGATCTTAAAACTTACTCCAAATACTCCCTCACCAGTTTTTTTTCCTACTAGTATTTCACCTAACACAGGTAATGAACCAATAAAATTATTAATTGTTGTGGCTGGCACCAATGTGCCCTTTAAACTAATTAATTTATTTTTTTCAACATACCCCTCCATTAAAATAGATATTGCAGGACCAATTGCATATATCTCGTCAATGGTCATCAAATTACCCTCATTCTTAAAGTTCATCTCAAATTCTGTGAAACGTATTCCTTCTCCAGATAAAATATCTGCAATACCTTGTAAAGAGGCCAGGGTAAGAATTTTTGTCAATATAGGCAGCTCTTTTAATTTGAAATCATAAATCTTTATTTGCGAAACAGATTTTTTTGATTTTTTTGAACTATAAAAATCGAGTGATCCCTCATCGAAACCCTTTATAAATTTATATCTTTTTACAAAAGGTTTTGCCTCATCAACAAACAAGGTGGTGATTTTATTATTATCAACACTATTAATTGTGAATTTTAGTTTTTTATTTTTTGAAAAACTTC
>JBNAKH010000075.1:0-1429 GCA_052047495.1 Candidatus Pelagibacter sp. | reverse complement strand
AATCCTAAAATCCTAAATGTCACATTTTTACAGCTTATAGTCTTTTCACTTAGTTGATTTAGTAATTCCTCTTTACTTACATTTTCAGAAAAGTTCTTTACACCACAAACAGTTGTTTCTTGAAAAATGCCTTGTTCTATGCCGAAATGATACAATGAAATAAAAAAAGAAAAAATAAAAGTTAGTATTAAAAGCAAAATAAAGAAATTTTCATTTTTCTTTATAATAAACATTAGAGATATCAAAATTATACTTAACCCATAAGGAATTCTCTCTATCAAACATAAATTACATGGTTGGTGGCCCAGAACATGCTCTATAAAATAAGCAGAAATCAAAGCTATTAGACTAAAAAGAAAAATTATTCTCAAGCAAATTTCAGTTTTAAGATTAAACATGAGATTTAAAAATCAGATAAATTATTAGACCAATAATAACAATTAATATTCCAATTATTGTAAACCATTTTGACCCATGCTTATCCATATATTCATTAAATAAATTACCGAACTTAAAAGAAAGGTATGATACTATGAAAAATCTTAATCCTCGGGAAATTAAACTTATCAAAATAAAGATTAAAAAGTTGAATCCTATTAGGCCGCTTGCAATTGTAAAAACTTTATATGGAAGAGGAGTAAAACCAGCTAAAAAAAGTACTCCTAACCAAGCATAAAAACCATCACTATTAACTAAGTTTTCTTTAATTTTTGATAACTTATCCTCATAACCATAAAAACTCATAATGTGTGCTCCAAATTCAAAAAAGAACGCACCAATTAAGTAACCAAGCATACCACCTAAAACTGAAAAAATTGTAGTTATAAGAAAGATTTTAATAAAATCATTTTTTTTTGATATTACCATTGGAATAACCATTACATCTGGCGGAATAGGAAAAAATGAACTTTCAACAAAAGAGACTATTGCCAAATAATATTTAGAACTTTTGTGAGCTGCTAAATCTAAACATTTTTTGTAAAGACTTTTAAACATTTTTTGGTTTTAATATAATTTTAGTTCTTATACTATTTAATAAATTATTAAATAACTAGGGCGAATGGCGGAACTGGTAGACGCGCACGACTCAAAATCGTGTTTCGCAAGAAGTGAGAGTTCGATTCTCTCTTCGCCCACCAAATTATGGAATTAAGTAAAATTAACAGTTTAGTGGAACTTTTTTTCACGAAGTATAAGGAGTTAAACTCTACTTCTAATAAACCATTTTTAAAGTGGTTAAAGGATAATAAGAAAGATTTTCTTACTTGGAAACAAGTTGAAAGAAATATTCAAATTTTATCTGAATATTTAAGAAAAAATTTATCTAAAGGAGATAGGTGCATTTTATTATCTGAAAATCGACCTGAATGGCTTATTTCTGATATAGCCATAATGAACGCTGGTGGGGTAACAGTTCCTTTATTTACAA
>JBNAKH010000074.1:0-1174 GCA_052047495.1 Candidatus Pelagibacter sp. | reverse complement strand
CAAGATTACTAAGTTATTTTTGATTTAATTATATCTTTTATTAATAAATCAATATCAGAGTTTTCTTCGTAATTATTTTTAACAACATGATGAACTCTTCCGTCAGAAAATAATTTTTTTGCTATACTCATTGATTTTTCATTTCCTTCTTCATAAATACAAACAGATTTGCCATTGTTCTTATTTAATACATTGAAAGTAGGAACATCAGTTTCACCATCTCCAAAAAAAATCATATTTTCAAAAGGAACATGTATATGATCCCCAAAATATTTCTTTTGATTTACCCCCTCTTGATCGCTGACATCAAAAGCTCCTTTATGAATTCTATAGAGATATTGGACTTTATTTGAATAATTTACTGAAAGTTTTGGCCATATTCCTCTTCCATCTTTATAAATATACTCGCAAGCATAAATCTTATTTAATTCATTGCTAAAATCACAACCTTCTATCATATCCGTTAATCCTGAAGAGATAATATAATGTTCAACTTCAATATTATTTTTTTTTCCAAAATCTTTTATTCTTTTAAACCAGTCATTTACACCGGAAAATAATTTTAATTTTTGACCATATTTATTAAAATTTTGTTTTGAAATTTCCACTTTTGCCCGATGCATTTTTTCTTCCAATAGATGCATGTAAGATAGAGTTGGATCGATATTATTTTTTTTTGAATTTTCAGTAACAGATGTCCAAAATTGTTTTACATCTAAATTACAATCTGGAATAAGTTTTTGATTTTGCATGTACCCCGAACACAAAGTTCCATCAAAATCATAGCAAAGTGCAATTTTTTTCATAAATTTTAAAACTAGTTGAAGTTATGTTAATCTTCAAAGAAAATAATAATTTAGGAGGATATTATGGGATTTAGATCAATATTTACAAAAGGTGTAGCGCTAACTCAAGCTAGTCGAACAGGTCAACATTCAAGAAAAGCATCCGCAAGTGCACGTCAAGCTATGACTTGTTTTAGGCAAGCAAGATCATATAAAGGTGAAAAGAAAATAGACAAGATGTTAGATGGATTAAATTATCTATCAAATTCTGTGTTAGAGGTTTCAGATAGCATTACCCCTATTTCAACAATGAATGCAACAAGTGCCTTATTAGCAGATAATATTCAAAAAATGATTAATCAAAGTCAATTGAGTATTATAAATACGTT
>JBNAKH010000073.1:0-1175 GCA_052047495.1 Candidatus Pelagibacter sp. | reverse complement strand
ATTATGGATTTAAAGCTATTTACTTCCATGAAATGGATAGATTTAGACGAACTTTAGGTCAATCTCTTTTATCACCAGTAATCTCAACATCATTATATTTTATTGTTTTTGGTTCTGTGATCGGTGGTTACGTTCAAAAAATTGATGGTATCAGTTATGGATCTTTTATAGTTCCAGGATTACTGATGTTAACTCTATTAACTCAATCAATAAGTAATACTTCTTTTGGAATATTTTTTCCAAAATTTAATGGGACTATTTATGAGATTTTAGCTGCACCTATATCCGCTTATGAAATTGTATTGGCATTTGTAAGTGCTGGAGCTACTAAAACACTGATTGTTGGTTTTGTAATTTTTTTAACAGCACAATTTTTTGCTGATGTACAAGTTCAATATCCATTGCTAATGATTTTTTTATTAGTTCTCGTTTCTTTTACATTTGCATTATTTGGATTTTTAGTTGGTTTAGTTAGCAAGGACTTTGAACAGATGTCAATAATTCCATCTTTTGTGATTACACCAATGGTATTTTTAGGTGGAAGTCTTTATTCATTAGATATGTTACCAGAATTTTGGCAAGTGGTTACTTATTTTAATCCAGTTGTTTACCTAATTAGTAGCCTTAGATACTCTTTCTATGGCATATCAGATTTTAATATTTGGATTAGTGTAGGTTTAATGGTGTTATTTTTGTCGGTTTGCGTAATTATTGTCTCTATCTTACTTAAAAAGGGTTACAGCATAAAGTCTTAAAATATTTATTTAAAAACTTTTTTGAGTTTTTTGAGGTTATCTAAATTGTCAACTGTGTACCATTTTTTTGGCATTACATCAGAAACATATAATTGTCTTATTTTAATTAGTTTTTTCCAGAGAATATTAAAGTCATCAGTTGGTTTAATTTTATCGTTTATCTTTTTTGGATTTAATATTTGAATACCGGTGCAGTAAATATCAGATTTTTGTGTTCTTGAGAGTTTTTTAACAATATTTTTTTTTTTAAAAATAAAATCTCCCGCTAATCCTTTAATTGGTTTTGTTGGAATTAACATGCATAGAGGCTGACCTTTTTTATAATAATCTTTCTCAAGTTTTTTAAAATCAATGTTAGTGACGTTGTCGCAAGTTAAGACATAAATTGGAGAGTTAAATGATTTAAATATAGAGTTGAAT
>JBNAKH010000072.1:0-1040 GCA_052047495.1 Candidatus Pelagibacter sp. | reverse complement strand
TTCGGCAGACTCAACCAAAATATGTATCTCAGCATCTATTTCAGGGTGTAAAGTTATTTTTACTTTAAATTTTCCTAAAGATTTTATTTCTTTAGTTGGTTGTATCATTGATGGTAATATGTCAATTTTTTCACTTTCTTTGATAAGTTTTGATATTTCAGTGGGCTTTACTGAACCATATAATTCTTTATTTTCAGTGCTTAGTTTTTTTACCTGGAAATTTTTTTTATTAATTTTTTCAGCTATTTTTTTTGCTTCTTGTTTTTTTTCATTATCTTTTTTTGATAATTGTACTTTAATTTTTTCAACTTGATTGATATTTTCCTTTGAAGCATATAATGCTTTTTTATTTGCTATTAAGAAGTTTCTAGCAAAACCTCTTTTAACGTCTATAATTTCACCTATAGAACCTATTTTTTTTATATTTTCTAATAAGATTACTTTCATTTATAATAAAGCCAGATTTCTCGCTCTTTTTATTGACAAGGATAATTCCCTTTGTTTTTTTTGGCTAACATTTGTTATTCTAGAGGGTAAAATTTTTCCATTTTCTGAAACATATCTTTTCAATAATTTTATATTTTTATAGTCAATTTTTGGAGCACCTTTGACCGACAATGGGCAATTCTTCTTAAATTTATATTTATTTGGCTGGAAAATACTTAATTTTGCAAAATTGCTTTGTTTATTTTTTTTATTTCCACTTTGTCTTTTAGGCATAATCAGTTGTTGGAATTTTCTTTCTTTTCGTTTTCATCTTTTTTAAGGAAAAAATTTGTTTCAAGGTCAAATTTTTTTACTCTTACAGTTAAATATCTTAACAACTTTTTATCAATAGCTTCATTTCTTTCAAGTTCATTGATTACATTTCCTTTTCCTCTAAATTTAAAATGAATGTAACTTCCTTTTTTATTTTTTTTAATTAAATATGATAAATTTAACAAACCCCAATTCTCAGTTTTTACTATTTCACCATCATTTTTTTCAATAATGTTTGAATATTTTTCTGTTAATTGTTTAATTTCACTTGGAGAAGTGTC
>JBNAKH010000071.1:0-1825 GCA_052047495.1 Candidatus Pelagibacter sp. | reverse complement strand
TTAATCTGAGTTATCAACAAAAATTACCCAATAAGTAAAATAGAAATATTCAATCCTGACTTGTATATAATATTATTCTTTATACAAAGTTTTAAAATAAGAAAAAATATATGAGTTATTTGGCAAAAAATTATAATAGAAAAAAAATTTCATTTGTAAAAGGTAAAGGATCTTATCTCTACACCGCGTCTGGAACTAAATACTTAGATTTTGTACAAGGTATAGCGGTCAATTGTTTAGGTCATGCTAATCCAAAATTGATTGAAACTATAAATAAACAATCTAAGAAACTTTGGCATGTATCCAATGCTTTTCAAATTCCCGAAGGAGAGAAATTAGCAAAAAAATTATGTCAAAAAACTTTTGCAGATTACGTGATGTTTCAAAATAGTGGTGCAGAAGCTACTGAGGCCGCTATTAAAGTTGCGAGACGATATTTTTATTCAATAGGTAAACCAAATAAGACAAGAATTTTGTGTATAAAAAACTCGTTTCATGGAAGAACTTTAGCTACAATTTTTGCAAGTGGATCTAAGAAAATGACAGAAGGATTTGGACATGTAGGTGGTTTCGATCATTTTATTTTTGGAGATCACAAATCTTTAAAAAAAAAGATAACCAAAAATACAGCTGCAATTATGATAGAATCTATAATGGGTGAGGGTGGTATTAAAGTTGTCCCAGATTGGTGTTTAAAAGAATTGAGAAAATTATGTAATAAGAAGAAAATATTGCTTATTTTAGATGAGGTACAATGTGGTATTTCGAGATCAGGTAGTTTTTTTGCTTTTGAAAAATCAAAATGTATTCCAGATATAGTACCAATTGCAAAGGGTATTGGAGGCGGGTTTCCAATCGGAGCAGTTTTAATGAATAGAAAAGTTGCTGCGGGAATGACTCCAGGAACTCATGGCTCTACTTTTGGAGGAAATCCTTTAGCAATGGCGGTTGGAAATACTGTAATGGATATAGTTTCAAGTAAGAAATTTTTAGATAACATTAACAAATTATCTAAATACTTTTTATCAAATTTAAACCTTCTTAAGAAAAAGTTTCCCAAAGTTATAAAAGATGTAAGAGGGAGAGGTTACTTAATAGGAATTCAACTTTACAAGGATCAAACAAAATTTATTCAAAAACTTATGGATAAAAAGTTATTAACAATTAGAGCTGCAGAAAATGTTATACGTATTTTACCTCCTTTAAATGTCAAAAAAAATGAGCTAGATCAAGCTCTCAAGATTATTAATAAAGTTTGTGCGGAACTAGAATAAAATGAAACACTTTATTAATCTAAAAGATATTCCGTCGAGAGACCTCAGAAGAATTTTGATTGATGCAAAAAAAAGAAAAAAAGCAAGAAAGAAACTTAACAATCTTGATCATGATAAAGGTACACCTTTAAAAGGAAAATTATTGATACAAATGTTTGAAAAATCAAGTTTAAGAACTCGCTTGTCCTTTTTCTTAGCTATTTCTCAACTCTCTGGTCGAACTTTAACACTTCGGCCAGATGAACTGCATTTATCTAAAGGAGGTGAAAGTATTGAAGATACCGCTAAAATATTATCAAGTTTTGGTGATGCTTTCATGTTAAGAACTGATAATGATGAAAAGTTGGAGGAATTTAAAAAGCATTTAACAATTCCAATTATTAATGGATTGAGTCCGTCCTCTCACCCAACTCAAATCTTGTCAGATGTATTCACTGTTGAAGAAATAAAAAAAAAACCAATATCAAAATTAAATATTACTTGGATTGGAGACTCAAATAATGTTCTAAATTCTTTGATTGCTGCTTCAATTAAATTTTCTTTTAAATTAA
>JBNAKH010000070.1:0-1502 GCA_052047495.1 Candidatus Pelagibacter sp. | reverse complement strand
TTATCTATGGATATTATTTGATCCAACAACTTCTGAGTTTCAATTTGTTGAGGAAAGAATTTGGATTAAAGATTTAATAAATTACAAGGTAGGTGTTGATGGTATTTCAATTTTATTTATTTTACTTACGACTTTTATAACACCCCTTTGCATTATATCTGTAAATAATTCAATCAAGGAAAGACTAAGTGAATTTTTAATAGCCGTACTTATCATGGAGTCTTTTATGATTGGTGTATTCTGCTCTTTAGACCTTGTTATTTTTTATTTATTTTTTGAGGCAGGTTTAATTCCCATGTTTTTGATTATTGGTATTTGGGGTGGTGCTAGAAGGGTTTATTCAGCATTTAAATTTTTTTTGTACACCTTGCTTGGTTCAGTCCTAATGCTAGTAGCTATAATTACAATTTATTGGTTAAATGGAACCACAGATGTAGTTGAACTTTATAATTCTGGAATAGATATAAAGTATCAAAATCTTTTATGGTTAGCTTTTTTTAGTTCTTTTGCAGTTAAAACTCCCATGTGGCCAGTTCATACATGGTTACCAGATGCTCATGTTGAAGCACCAACGGCAGGATCTGTTTTATTAGCAGCTATATTATTAAAAATGGCTGGCTATGGTTTTATCAGATTTTCTCTTGGATTATTTCCTACAGCATCAGAAATCTTCACTCCATTGATTTATACACTCAGTGTGATTGCGATTATTTTTACCTCTTTCATAGCTTTAATGCAGGAAGATATGAAAAAGCTAATTGCTTATTCATCAGTGGCGCATATGGGTTACGTTACTTTAGGAATTTTTACAATTCAGCAACAAGGTATTGAGGGAAGTATTATTCAAATGATCAGTCATGGGCTAGTTTCTGCAGCACTTTTCTTATGTGTAGGTGTTGTTTATGACAGAATGCATTCAAGACTTATAAATACTTATGGTGGAATCGTAAGTATTATTCCAAAATATTCTATTTTATTTATGTTATTTACTTTAGCAGCTCTAGGCCTACCTGGAACAAGTGGTTTTGTTGGGGAGTTTTTAATTTTGATGGGTGCATTTAAGGATAATTTTTTAGTAGCTGTGATTGCTAGTTTAGGGGTAATTATTGGTGCTGCATATATGCTTTGGTTATACAAAAGAGTAGTTTTTGGAAAATTAATAAATACAGATTTGAAACAGATGTTTGATTTAAATAGATCTGAGTTATTTATTTTATCTTGTTTAGCTGTACCAACTCTATTTTTTGGATTTTATCCAGATCCTCTAATTAACACAATTGAGGTTTCTATCTCAGATTTAATTGATCAATATAATCTTAAATTAGCAAGTAAAACATAATGGAAAATTTACAATTAGTATTACCCGAAATATTTTTATCTTTGTCGATAATGTTTTTGTTAATTTTAGGGGTTTTTAAAAAAAATAGCTCAAGACTTGTTCAGAGTCTTTCTTTAGCTGTTTTGATTATAACCGCTGTTATTACTTTTAATGAAACAATTGG
>JBNAKH010000069.1:0-2015 GCA_052047495.1 Candidatus Pelagibacter sp. | reverse complement strand
GATCGAACAATCATTCTTCCAATTCTACCCATTCCATTTATTCCAATTTTGACTGTCATAATCTTTTTTTAATTTTTTTTACTATTATCTCTGAGCTTAATCCAAAGTGATTATATATATCTTTATAAGGCGCACTTTTTCCAAAATCATCAATTCCAAAATTAAGTCCTTTGTTGCCAGTATATTTTTTCCAATAACCAGTTTCAGAGGCCTCTATAGAAATTACAAGCTTAGTTTCATTTAAAATTTTATTTTTGTAGATTTCAGTTTGTTGATCAAATAATTCCTGGCAAGGCATTGATATTACTTTTGAGTAAATGCCATCTGTGGCTAATTTATGACTAACGTCTATTGCAAGACTAGTTTCAGATCCTGTTGCTATAATAGTTGCACTTATTTTATTACTCGTTCTTAAAACTTCATAAGCGCCAGCTAAAGACAAATTTTTTGATGATTTTTTTGTACGAACTGGATTTAAGCTTTGTCTTGTTAAGGCTATTACGCTTGGAGAACTTTTGCTATTTAATGCCAATTGCCAACACTCAAAAGTTTCTATTAAGTCAGAGGGTCTAAAAATATTCAAATTTGGTATTGATCGTAAACTTGTAAATTGTTCTATTGGTTGATGGGTTGGTCCATCTTCTCCGAGACCAATCGAATCATGTGTAAAAACATAAATAACTTTTTGTTTCATCATGGCAGCTAGTCTTATTGATGGTTTACAGTAGTCGCTAAATATTAAAAAAGTTCCACCATAAGGCACAAGCTCACTATGAAGTGAGATACCATTCATAATACCACACATCGCATGTTCTCTTACTCCAAAATGGATATAATTTCCGGAAAAATCATTTGATTGAATAATTTTATGATTTTTTGTTTTGGTATTATTGGAACCTGCTAAATCTGCTGATCCACCAATTAAGTTTGGAAGTTTGGATGCAATTTCCAAAAATTTTTCTGAACATTTTCTAGTAGCTATTGGTTGTAATTTTTTTAAGTAGTCTGATTTTGCTTTTTCTATTTCTGCATTGATAGTATTTTTATTAAATTTTAGTGAAAATTTTTTTTTATTCTTATTAGCTTTAATTGATGCTTTTTTACCGATTGATCTCCATTGATCCATTAAGTTTTTTGGAATTTCAAAAGTATTGTGTGGCCAGTTCAATTTTTTTCTGACTAATCTTATTTCATCTTCACCTAATGGACTGCCATGAGATGAGGCTTTACCACCCTTATTTGGGGATCCGTATCCAATCGTAGTTTTACAAGAGATTGCTATAGGTTTTTTTGATTTTTGTGCTTTTTCAAGAGCCTTTGTTATTTCTTTAAAATTATGTCCATTAATTTTTAAATAGTTCCACCCATAGCTTTTAAACCTTTTTTCGTGATCATCAGAGACTGCTAAGCTAGTTGGACCATCTATTGAAATTGAATTGTTATCAAAAAGTAATATCAGGTTTTTAAGTTTTAGGTGTCCAGCAAGACTTAAAGCTTCATGGCTTATTCCCTCCATCAAGCAGCCATCACCCGCTAAAACGTAAGTTTTATGATTGATAATTTTTTTTCCCAATCTTTTTTTTAAAATTTCTTCTGAGATTGCAAAACCAACTGCATTAGATATTCCCTGTCCTAAAGGCCCTGTTGTAGTTTCTATGCCAGTGCTTGGATGATATTCGGGGTGACCTGCACATATTGAATTAAGTTGTCTAAATTTTTTAATTTCTCTTAAAGAAATACTTTTATAACCCGTCAGATAGAGGAGCGAATAAAGTAGCATAGAACCATGTCCTGCTGACAGAACAAATCTATCTCTATTAATCCAATTCGGATTTTTTGGATTAAAGTTTAAGAAATCCTTAAAAAGAACAGTTGTAACATCAGCCATTCCCATTGGCATACCTGGATGCCCAGAATTAGCTTTTTGGACAGCATCTATAGACAAAAATCTGATACAATTCGCTAATTCTTTATAAAGTTTACTCAAGTAATTATCCTGCCTAGACTAAGAAGAT
>JBNAKH010000068.1:0-1862 GCA_052047495.1 Candidatus Pelagibacter sp. | reverse complement strand
TATATTGTTTTTGATCACCAATAATTTTTTCGTTAACTAAATTCTCAAAATTTAAGTCATAACCCAAAGATTTAAATAATTCCAACTCCCAAAAGATATAATTCTTTATCCAGTCTTTAGAGTTTAATAGAACATAAAATCCTTCTAATAAAGAAAATATCTTTTCGTTTTTTTGTGACTCAGCTGTAAGTAATTTAATCAAGTTCATAGCTGAGGTGATACAAGTTAATTTTTGGTGGTTATCAAAATATAGTGGAGATAAAGCTTCTTGGATCTCTACTTTAAAATAACCCATGCTATTTTCATTTTTAGAATTATAATTTACATATAGTTTATTTCCTATTTGAAGATAGTTCTTAATTTTTTTTGAAGTACCACCAAAAATAATGCCACTTACTTTACCAAAATTTTTAGTGTAAATTTCGGATATTAATGAATTTTCATTATATCTATTTTTATTTAATAAAAATCCAATGTCGTCCCAAATCATAATTTACTCTGATTTTGTAAACATTTTATAGCAGCATTCTGTTCGGCATCTTTTTTTGAACTACCTTCTGCTAAAAAAAACTTAGTATCAATTAATTTTACACCAACCTTAAAAAGAGGTTTATGTCTTGGTCCAGTATTTGAAATAAGTTTATAAATAGGTAATTTCTTAAATCTTTTTAAAGAGAATTCTTGTAATTTTGTTTTTGCATCTATTTGAGTAATAACACTATCTTTAATATTTTCTGACCATTGTTCTAAAATAAATTTTTCTACAGAATTAAAACCTTTATCCAGATAGATAGATCCTATTAATGCTTCACAACAATCAGAAACAACTTTATCCTCTACTATATTTTTCTTTTTCTTAATATCTAAAGTTAAAATATATTTATCAAGGTTTATTTTTTTTGCGATTTGTAAACAGGTTTTCTTATTTACTAACGATGCAAACTTTTTGTCTAATATACCTTCTTTTTCATTTGGGTAAATTTCCAAAAGTTTTTTTGCAATTACTAATCCTAAGACACGATCTCCTAAAAATTCTAATTTTTCATTATTAATTTCTTTGTTATAGCTTTTATGAGTTAATGATCTAACTAACAAATCTTTGTCTTTGAAATTGATCTTAATCTTTTTTTCTAAAGTTTGATAATTAATTTTCATTATTTGATCTTTTGAAAGAATCTATCAAATCTGATTGATTTGTTCCATTTCCAAAATGAAAAAATACTTCCAATAGATCTATCTGAGGAGAAGAAAATAAATTGAGCCTTTCCTACTAAATTATCTTTATGTACATATCCTACGCTTGATAAATATCTACTATCCTTGGAACAATCTCTATTGTCTCCTAAATAGAAGTAGTGATCCTTTGGAACTATAAATTTATCAGAATTTTTAAAAGCATAATCTTTTAAGTAAACAGTTTTATGTTTTTTTCCATTAGGTAAAATTTCCTCAAACGTAAATACATCAATGGTTCTATTTCCACAGAATATTTTATCATTTTCTGAGATTCTTGATTTCAAAACTTCTGCATTGTTTATATACAAATTTGAATTAATAAATTGTACTTGATCTCCGGGTAAACCAATTAATCTTTTTATATAATCAGTTCTATTATCTGCAGGAGTTTTGAATACTACAACATCTCCTCTTTTTGGCTCACTGAACATTACCCTTCCAGTAAAAATAGGTGGACTAAACGGAAATGAATGTTTGCTATAGCCATATGAATATTTAGTTACAAATAATCTGTCTCCAACTAAAAGATTAGGCTCCATTGATGAAGATGGTATGTAAAATGGTTGAAGAAATATCGATCTAATAAAAATAGCAATAATTAACGCGTAAAATAAGGTTTTTATGTT
>JBNAKH010000067.1:0-6619 GCA_052047495.1 Candidatus Pelagibacter sp. | reverse complement strand
AATAAACTTAAACTCACAGAAAAAGAGATAAATTCAATATTATATCTTTTTAAAATTGAAAAAGAAGTCAAGATACAAGAATTACAAACCGAAGTTTGGGGATATCAATCTCAATTAGAGACTCATACAGTTGAAACTCATATTTATCGTTTGAGAAAAAAAATTTCAAAAACTTTTAATGATGAAGATTTTATAATTAGTAAAAAAAATGGTTACAAAATTAAAAAAGAAAAATAGATTTGCTAAAGATCTTTTTTCTAAGAAATATAAACCTAGAGTAATTAAACCAAAAAAAGGTAAAGGAAGTTTTAAAAGAATAAAAAGTTAGAGTCTTGCACCAATTTGTTGTATCACTTTTGATGATAACTTGGTTGCTTGTTCTAAGCACTCTTCTATAGACAGATTATTTATAAAACCATGTAAATAACCAGCCGCAAAAAGGTCTCCTGCACCTGTTAAGTCTTTAATTGTTAGATTTTTATTTGCTTTTATTTCAGTGATTTCATTACCAATAATTGAAATTGCACCTTTTTCCCCACGTGTAATTATAATATGTTTTTTTACCTCTTTTGCAAAATTTATGACTTCATCGAAATTTTTAGTATTGATCAATGCCATTATCTCACTTTCATTTGCAAAAGTTAAATCTAATTTTTTTTTTACTAAGTCTAAAAAATTTTGTTTATGTCTTTCTACACAAAAAAGATCCGATAACGACATTGCAACTTTATTGGCATTGTTAATTGCTTTTTCAAATGCTTTTTTTGGTTCTCCTTCATCCCATAAATAACCCTCTAAAAAAATTAACTCACTTTTTTTTATAATTTTTTCATCCACATCATGTTCATTAATTTTTCCTGCTATCCCTAAAAAAGTACACATAGTCCTTTCAGAGTCTGGAGTAATTAAAATTAAACAAGTGCCTGTTGGAAGAGTTTCTTTATTCTTTTTATAAAAATACTTCACATTTTCCTTTTTAAGTCCTTCCTCGTACTTAACCCCAAAAACGTCATCAGATACTTTTCCTATAAAACCAACATCATTTTTTAGCTGAGATAAACCAACGATCGAGTTAGCAACTGAACCACCTGAGACAGTTTTTTCAATCTTAAGACTTGCTAAAATATTTTGAAATTCCAATTCATCAAAAATTAATTTCATTGTACCTTTTGTAAGATTATTTTTTTTAATAAAATTCTCTTCAACTTTACAGATTACGTCAATTATAGCATTTCCTATTCCAAGGACTTTCATTTTATGCTTTTTTTGTTTTAATTGGTTTTTTTCTTTTAGGATAACAAGTGGTACAAATTTTACAAGTTACACCATAACATTCTCTTGCTTTACAATATTCTCGTCCATAGTATATGATTTGGAGATGGAGTTTATTCCAGCTTTTTTTAGGAAATAATCTTTTCAAATCCTCTTCAGTTTTAACAACATTTTTTCCACATGTTAAACCCCATCTTTGAGCTAATCTATGTATATGAGTGTCTATTGGAAAAGCTGGATATCCAAAGCCTTGAGACATCACAACACTAGCGGTTTTGTGCCCAACACCTGGTAAGTTTTCTAATTCTTCAAAAGTTTTAGGTACTTTGCCGTTATATTCTTTTATTAATATTTTTGATAGGTTGTAAATACTCTTTGCTTTAATTCTAAAAATACCAATCTTTTTAATTAATTTCTCAATTTTTTTTCTTCCTAATTTTACAAAATGTTTAGGTTTGTAATATTTTGGGTAAATATCTTTAGTGACATTATTTACATTTACGTCTGTGCATTGTGCTGAAAGCAGAACAGAAATTAAGAGAGTAAAAACATTTCTACTCTTCAATGGAACATATATTGAGGGATAAGTTTTATTTAAAATTTTAAAAACTATCTTAGCTCTTTGAATTTCATTCATTACTTGAAATTCATCAAATTTCTCATTGAATAAAGACCTGGTTTTTTATTTATGAGCCATTTTGCTGCTGTTAAAGCACCCTCAGAGTAAAGAGCTCTATCAAAGGCTTCATGATTTAAAGTAATTATTTCTTTGCCACTTGAAAATTTAACTTCATGTTCACCAATAATCTCACCTTTTCTAACAGAATTAAAATTTATCTTTTTACCATATGGAAAAGTTTTTTTATTTAAATACTTTTTTCCCAACAAATTGTAAAAATTTTTATTTTTTCCTAATGCTATTCCTTTACCCAACATTAATGCAGTTCCTGAGGGATAATCTTTTTTGTGCTTATGGTGAATCTCAAAAATTTTACTTAAAAAATTCCTGCCTAATGAACTTGAGGTAATTTCGGTTAAATACATTAAAAGATTAATACCTAAGCTCATATTTCCTGCTTTTAATATTGGTATTTTTTTTGAAAATTTTTTAATTAAATTTTCCTCTTTTTTTGTAAAGCCGGTAGTTCCGATAACTACCTTTTTTTTTAATTTAGAAGCAATTTTTAAAACCTGAAAAGTACATTTAGGTATTGTAAAATCAATAATTAGGTCTACTTTCTTAAATAATGCTTCCGAATTTAGGTCAACCTTTACACCATTAATCTTTTTATTAATCTTTTTATTTTCTGTAAGAGCTACAAGTTTAAAATTTTTATCTTTTTTTATGGACGTAATTATTTGTTGCCCCATTCGACCCATGCAACCGGTCACTAATAATTTAATTTTTTTCATTTAAAGATAAAGATAGAAAGTACCACAATGATAGCAACAATTATAGACCAAATAAATAAATTTTTAATAAATCTTTTTGACTTTGAATTTGATCTTAAAAATTCAGGAAACACTAGAGTTAAAACTGCTATCAAAAAAATAGCTGGAATTATTTCTTCTAATCCCATTCTTTAACCATTCCAGAAACTCTTAGCTTTTTGAAAAAATTTTTTTATGCTTGGATTTGACTTTTCATTCTCAATTTTTCTAAATCGTTCTAACAAATCTTTTTGTTCTTTGTTTAAAAACACGGGAACTTCTGTTTTAACTTGAACATATAAATCACCAAAATCACCTCTTCGCATGAATGGCATACCTTTGCCTTTTAATCTAAATTGTTTACCATCTTGAGTTCCATCTGGTATTTTAATCTTTGCTTTTTTTCCATCAATTGTGGGTATTTCTATTGTTGTACCAAGAGCAGCATCTGCAATTGAAATTGGAAACTCAAAAAATAAATTTACATCAGACCTTTTAAATAACTCATGCGATTTAACATTAATAAATAAATATAAATCTCCACTAGTACCCCCTCTTGTTCCAGCTTCACCTTTGCCGGCAAGTCTTATTCTCGTCCCATCATCTACACCTTTAGGTATTGTTACAGATACTTTTTTGTTTGTTTGTTTATTACCTTGTCCATTGCAATCTCCACATGGATTGGTTATTTCTTCACCACTTCCTGCACATTGAGGACAAGTTTGTTGAACTGTAAAGAAACCTTGATTAGATCTAACTCTTCCATTTCCTCCACAATAGGTACATCTATCTGGACTTGAACCTGGCTTAGAACCATTTCCTTTACAAGTATTACATTTTTCAGACGTAGAGAATTGAATGTTCTGTTTTTTTCCAGTATATGCCTCCTCCAGTGTAATTGATAAATCATATCTTAGATCTGAACCTCTGTTATTTGAGCTTCTTCTTGAACTTCTTCTGCCTCCACCACCAAAGTCTCCAAAAAAATCTTCAAAAATATCAGAGAAATCTGCACCACTAAAACCTCCAAAACCACCAAAACCACCTCTACCACCACCACCATTTTCAAATGCGGCATGTCCAAAGTTATCGTAGTTTTCTTTTTTTGATTTATCAGAAAGCACACCATAAGCCTCACTGGCTTCTTTAAATTTATCTTCTGCAGATTTATCCCCAGGATTTTTGTCAGGGTGATATTTAACAGCTAATTTTCTATAGGCTGATTTTAGTTCATCAGGGCTCGCGCTTTTACTTACTCCTAAGACATCATAATAATCTCTTTTAGCCATGTATATAACCTGGACAAATAGATGTCAGTTAAGCGCTTTTTTCTTTATTCTCGTCTTTTACTTCCTCAAAGTCCGCATCAACAACATTATCGTCTTTCTTTCCCTTTTCATCTTTTCCATCATCTTTACCAGAATCTGGTTTTGTACTTTGTTGTGACTTGTAAATAGCTTCTCCTAGCTTCATTGAAGCTTGTACTAATACCTCTGTTTTCTTCTTAATGTCCTCAATATCTTCACCTTTAAGAGACTCCTTTAAAGCGTTTGACCCATCTTCAATTGCTTTTTTCTCTGCATCTGAAATTTTAGATCCATGCTCTTTCAGATTTTTTTCAGTTGAATGAATTAAAGTATCTGCCTGATTTCTAACATCAACAGACTCTCTTTTTTTCTTGTCTGCTTCTTTATTAGCTTCAGCATCTTTCACCATTTTTTCAATTTCTTCATCACTTAATCCACCTGAAGCTTGAATTTGAATTTTTTGTTCTTTACCAGTACCTTTATCTTTTGCGGATACATTCACAATTCCATTTGCGTCTATATCAAAAGTGACTTCTATTTGAGGAACTCCTCTTGGAGCTGGAGCTATACCAACAAGTTCAAAATTACCAAGTAATTTATTATCTGTAGCCATCTCCCTCTCTCCCTGAAGTACACGTATTGAGACAGCTGGCTGGTTATCTTCAGCAGTAGAAAATACCTGGCTTTTTTTCGTAGGTATTGTTGTATTTTTTTCAATAAGTTTCGTAGAAACGCCACCTAGAGTTTCAATGCCTAAAGATAATGGTGTTACATCTAATAAAAGAACATCTTTTACATCACCTTGTAAAACTCCAGCTTGTATTGCTGCACCCATTGCAACAACTTCATCAGGATTAACACTTTTGTTTGGTTCTTTGCCAAAGAAATTTTTTACCTCAGAAATAACTTTTGGCATTCTAGTCATACCTCCAACCATTACCACTTCATCAACATCGCTGGCTGAAATTCCAGCGTCTTTCAAAGCAGTTTTACACGGCGGAATAGTTTTAGCGATTAAATCTTCAACTAAAGCCTCCAACTTAGCTCTAGTCATTTTTAAATTAATATGTTTAGGACCAGTTTTATCAGCAGTTATAAATGGTAAATTAATATCTGTTTGTTCTGCCGCTGAAAGTTCAATTTTTGCTTTTTCAGCTGCCTCTTTTAATCTCTGTAATGCTAGCTTATCAGTTTTTAAATCAATACCACTATCTTTTTTGAACTCCGAAATTAAATATTCCACAACAGCGTTGTCAAAATCTTCTCCACCTAAAAAAGTATCACCATTTGTAGATTTTACTTCAAAAACTCCATCACCTAATTCAAGAATAGACACATCAAAAGTTCCACCACCTAAATCGTAAACTGCAATTTTTTTATTTTGTTTCTTATCCAAACCATAGGCTAGTGAAGCTGCAGTTGGTTCATTGATAATTCTTAAAACTTCTAACCCAGCTATTTTTCCAGCATCTTTTGTGGCTTGTCTTTGTGCATCATTAAAATATGCAGGGACAGTTATTACAGCTTTTGTAACAGCTTGACCTAAATATTTTTCAGCAGTCTCTTTCATTTTTTGGAGAATAAAAGCAGAAATTTGTGAAGGCGAATATTTTTCTCCTTTAGCTTCAATCCATGCGTCACCTTTTTCAGAATTTACAATTTTAAAAGGTGCAGCCTCGATATCTTTTTTAACAGTCGGGTCTTCAAAATTTCTACCAATTAATCTTTTAACTGCAAAAATTGTATTCTCTGGATTTGTTACCGCTTGTCTTTTAGCAGGTTGTCCTATTAATTTTTCTTTTTCTTCAGTAAAAGCAACTACTGAAGGTGTAGTTCTCGCACCCTCTGCATTTTCCAAAACTTTTGCTTGGCTTCCTTCCATAATAGCCACACAAGAGTTTGTTGTTCCTAAATCTATTCCAATTATTTTGCTCATATCAGTTATTTGTACTCCTCATATAGGGTTGAAATTTAATTCTACAAGTTCATTAAAATATTATTTATCTCCTGAATTTTCTTCATTTTGCTCATTTTTTTCTACTTTTTTTTCACTTTTTTTCGCCACACCAACTAAAGCAGGTCTCAATAATCTATCCTTAATTGTAAATCCTTTTTGTATTTCCTGAACAATCGTTCCAGGTTCTTTTTGATTATCCTCAATTTCAATCATTGCTTGATGAAAGTTAGGATCTAATTTTTTGTTGAGACATTCAATGGGTTTAATTTTGTTTTTTGAAAAAATTGAAATTAAATCTTTATTAATAATGTCAAAATGCTCGAGTGTTTTTTTTAAAGCCTCAGTATTCTTTAAAGATTCATCGTTGGATAAAATTTGTTTTGATCTTTCAAGATTATCTATCAAATTTAGGGCTTCCCTTGCAAAAGAAAAACCTCCATATTCAAAAGCATCTTCTTTTTCTTTTTCAAACCTCCTTCTTTGGTTCTCCATCTCAGCAAATGATCTTGCGAGTTTATCCTCTAGCTCTAAAATTTTATCCTCTGGAGTTTTTTCTTGTTTTTGAATTTGTTCTTTATTATTTATTTCTAAATTTTCAGCTTTTTGATCTTGATTTAAATCCTTTTGATTTTTCTCAGATGTATTATCTGTA
>JBNAKH010000066.1:0-1000 GCA_052047495.1 Candidatus Pelagibacter sp. | reverse complement strand
TATAATATTGTTCTCAATTTTTCAAAAAAAATTTCAGGTTTGCCCCTTGCGAATAAAGGATTTGATTTCATCTTATCATTCTCAAGATCAAATTATATTTCTTATTTTGTGAGACCAAAGTACTCAAAAAATTTTAAGCAAATTTCGACTGAGGAAGTTGATTTAAAAGAATTTGGAATAATCATTCAAGGGCCTGTTACCAATAAAAAAGAACTAAATTTTCTGAAAGAAACTTTAAAAATTTATAAATTAATTTTTCCAAAAACATTTATAGTAATTTCGACGTGGGAAAATTCGTATATTGATGGTCTAGAAACTAATGAATATATCAAAATTGAAAAGTCAAAACTTCCAAAAGTACCTGGACTTGCGAATATAAACTATCAAATTAAGTCTACAAGTAATGCAATTAAAATTTTAAAGAAAGAAGGTGTAAGAAATATTTTAAAAACAAGGACTGATTGTAGGATTATGAAACCAAATCTTAAATCTTATTTCTTAAGTTTACAGAAAACTTTTATCTCAGAGAATCCAAAACATTCAAGAATTTTTGCTTCAAGTGTTGCTACTTGTAAGTATAGAATTTACGGGTTAACAGATATTTTATTATTTGGCAGCACTGATGAAATTGAAACATATTTTAAAGATGAAACGGAGGAGGAAATTTTTAAAAAATACTCATTTAAAAAAGTGATAAATGAAACTGCAGTTATGAGTGAAATCTTATTATGTGCAAGATATTTAAAAAATAAGGGAATTGAATTAGATTGGACTTTAGAACATTGGTGGTTTTGTTTATCAAAATATTTCGGAATAATTGACGTAAGCAGCATCGACCTCTTATGGTATAAATATGATTGGAATTTTGAGCAGAGATTTATTAGAAATTATCTTTCTAAATCCTCCAGATCAATTGAATTTAGTGTCAATGACGACGCCGCGGTGGAGTTTCGTCAGCTCACTAACCAACTCAATCAGTATCGAAGAGAAATCAATTCCT
>JBNAKH010000065.1:0-10045 GCA_052047495.1 Candidatus Pelagibacter sp. | reverse complement strand
GAAGATTTAATTGATGTCGTTTTATTCATAAAAACAAACAAAGATACTAAGTTTAGACAGCTTATTGATATTACAGTTGTAGATTATCCTGAGGAAACCCAAAGATTTAAAATTGTGTATTTATTCTTAAGTCACGAGTTTAACCATAGAATGATCCTAAGTTATTTTATCAATGAAAATGAGCTTATCTCCTCTTTAACAACTGTATTTCCATCAGCAAATTGGATGGAGAGAGAAGTTTTTGATATGTATGGTGTAAACTTTAAAAATCATCCTGATTTAAGAAGAATTTTGACTGATTACGGTTTTGAAGGCCATCCATTAAGAAAAGATTTTCCTTTGACTGGCCATTGTGAAGTTAGATATAGCGAAGAGAAAAAAAAAGTTATCAATGAACCTGTAAAACTAGAACAAAATTATAGAAATTTTGATTATGAAAGTCCTTGGGAAGGAACAAAATATATAAAAGAAATATCAGAAACTAATGACAAAAAAAATTAAAAATCTAAATTTGAATTTTGGTCCACAACATCCAGCTGCCCATGGTGTGTTAAGACTAATTCTTGAACTCGATGGTGAGGTTGTAGAAAAAGCAGACCCACATATTGGTTTATTACATCGAGGAACAGAAAAATTGATTGAAAATAAAACATATATGCAAGCTGTCCCATATTTTGATCGACTTGATTATGTTGCTCCCATGAACCAAGAACATGCTTTTGCCTTAGCTATAGAAAAAATTCTAGATATCGATGTTCCAATAAGAGCACAATATATAAGAGTTATGTTTTGTGAAATTGGAAGAATATTAAGTCACATATTAAATGTTACTACTCAAGCTTTAGATGTGGGTGCATTAACACCATCATTATGGGGATTTGAGGAAAGAGAGACATTAATGACTTTTTATGAGCGAGCATCTGGATCAAGATTACACGCTAATTATTTTAGAGCTGGTGGAGTTCATCAAGATTTACCCGCTGGTTTAGAAAATGATATAGCGAAATTTTGTGAAACTTTCCCAAAAATAATAAATGATCTCGAGAGTCTTCTAACTGATAATAGAATATTTAAACAAAGAAATGTAGATATTGGAGTGGTGACCAAAGATGACGCGTTAGATTACTCTTTTAGTGGTGTGATGATTAGAGGTTCAGGGATCCCTTGGGATTTAAGAAAATCTCAACCCTATGATTGTTATGATCAATTAGAATTTAAAATTCCAGTAGGTAAAAATGGTGACTGTTACGATCGATACTTATGTAGAATTGAGGAAATGAAAGAAAGTGTATCAATTATAAAGCAATGTTTAGCGAGAATGGAAAAAGGTCCAATAAAAACTTTTGATGGTAAAATATCTCCACCGTCTAAGGCAGAAATAAAGCAATCTATGGAAGCATTGATACATCACTTTAAACTATTTACTGAGGGATATCGTGTACCAAAAGATGAAATTTATACTGCTGTCGAAGCACCTAAAGGTGAATTTGGTGTTTATTTAATCTCAGATGGATCAAGTAAACCTTACAAGTGTAAGATTAGAGCGCCAGGATTTTCACATTTACAATCAATGGATTATTTAATTAAGGGTCACATGTTAGCGGATGTGCCTGCTGTTCTTGGTTCACTTGATATAGTTTTTGGGGAGGTTGATAGATGAGTTTAAGAAGACCTGCAAAAAACCAACCTGAAAATTTTGAATTTAACGCTTCTTCATTAGAGGCAGCAAAAAGTATTGTTGCCAAATATCCAGAGGGAAAACAACAAAGTGCTGTGATGGCATTATTATATTTAGCTCAAAAACAAAATGATAACTGGATACCTTTAGCTGCAATGAAACACATCGCAAAATTTTTAGATATGCCATACATAAAAGTATATGAAGTTGCTACTTTCTACAGCATGTATAATTTATCACCTGTAGGTAAGTATTTTGTTCAAGTGTGCACCACAACTCCATGCATGATAAGGGGTGCAAATAGATTAGTCGAGGCATGTAAAGAAAAAATTTCAGAACATGAATCAGTCCTTTCAAATGATAAAAGTTGTTCATGGATGGAGGTTGAATGTCTTGGGGCATGTGTTAACGCCCCGATGATGCAAATTAATGATGAGTACTATGAGGATCTTGATAAAGAAAAAACTTTAAAAATTTTGGATAAAATTTTAAATGGAGAAAAACCAACACCTGGCTCATATAGAGGAAGAATAAATAATGAACCAGAAAATAATAGAAAAACATTAATGGATTTAAAAAATGCTTAAGGATCAAGACAGAATTTTTCAAAATTTATACAATGATTTGGGACCTGATCTAACTTCATCTCAAAAAAGAGGTGATTGGGTAAATACTAAAGAAATAACAGATAAGGGCAGAGACTGGATTATAAATGAAATTAAAGACTCTCAACTTAGAGGTAGAGGTGGCGCAGGTTTTCCAACAGGTTTAAAATGGTCCTTTGCACCTAAGGAAGTCGGCTCTAGACCACATTATTTAGTGATTAACGGAGATGAGTCTGAGCCAGGAACTTGTAAAGATAGAGATATTTTAAGATTTGAACCTCATAAGTTAATCGAAGGTTGTTTGATTGCATCTTATGCAATTCAAGCACATGTTTGTTATATTTATATTAGAGGAGAATATTTTGTAGATGGACAAAAGCTACAAGCGGCAATTGACGAGGCTTATGAAAAAAAACTATTAGGTAAAAACGCTGCAGGTACTGGGTGGGATCTAGATATTTATATTCACTATGGAGCTGGAGCATATATTTGCGGAGAGGAAACTGCATTACTTGAGAGTATTGAAGGAAAAAAAGGTCAACCAAGATTAAAACCTCCTTTTCCAGCACTAATAGGACTTTATGGTTGCCCAACAATAGTTAATAACGTGGAAACCATAGCTGTTGTACCAACTATCCTGAGAAGAGGTGGTAAATGGTTTGCGTCTTTGGGAAGAGAAAAAAATACAGGTACCAAAATTTTTTGTATATCTGGAAATGTAAATAATCCTTGTAATGTTGAGGAAGAAATGAACATTCCATTAAAGGAACTAATTGAAGTACATGCTGGGGGTGTCATAGGTGGCTGGGATAATTTGCAAGCTGTAATACCTGGTGGATCATCAATGCCATTAATACCAAAAGATAAATGTGAAACTTTGACTATGGACTTCGACTCATTAATGGCTGAAAAAAGTGGATTAGGTACAGCTGGTGTAGTTGTGATTAATAAAGATCAAGACATTATAAAATGTATGGCTCGAATAGCCAGATTTTACAAACATGAAAGTTGTGGCCAATGTACACCTTGTAGAGAAGGTTCAGGCTGGATGTGGAGAATGCTTGAAAGAATGGCAAAAGGAGAAGCATCTAAAGATGAGATAGACATGTTGGGTGATGTTACAAAACAAATAGAAGGTCATACGATTTGTGCATTTGGTGAGGGTTCTTCTTGGCCAGTTCAAGGTTTATTAAGACATTTCAGAGATGAAATTAAAAAAAGAAATAAATTTGATCCAATTGTAAAAGAAAGTAAGAATATTCCTTATTTAGTAGATCAACACTTATTGGATAAAAATGCTTAAATTAAAAGTTAACGATATTGATGTAGAGGTTGAGGAAGGGTTGACTGTTCTCCAAGCCTGTGAAAAAGCAGGCGCAGAAATACCAAGATTTTGCTATCACGAAAAATTATCAATAGCTGGTAACTGCAGAATGTGTTTAGTTGAAATGGAAAAATCTCCAAAACCAATAGCCTCATGTGCAATGCCCGCAGCAGATGGAATGGTTATAAAAACTAATACTCCAAAAATAGAGAAATCAAGGAAAGGTGTGATGGAGTTTTTATTAGCAAATCATCCATTGGATTGTCCAGTTTGTGATCAGGGCGGGGAATGTGATCTTCAAGATCAATCGATGTTTTATGGAATAGATAAGTCAAGATTTAAAGAAAACAAAAGAGCAGTGCCTGAGAAAAATATGGGTCCACTGATCAAAACTCAAATGACAAGATGTATTCATTGTACAAGGTGTGTGAGATTCGCAACCGAGATTGCTGGAGTTCCTGAGTTAGGTGCAATTGGAAGGGGTGAGGATATGCAAATTACTACATATTTAGAGCAATCAGTTCAATCAGAATTATCAGGAAACGTAATCGATCTTTGTCCAGTAGGAGCTTTAACATCTAAGCCTTATGTTTTTGAGGCAAGACCATGGGAATTAAAGAAAACGCAGACAATTGATGTAATGGATGCGGTTGGTTCAAATATTCGAGTTGATACTTATGACTGGGAAGTGAAAAGAGTTTTGCCTGTTATAAATGAGGACATAAATGAAGAGTGGATTTCAGATAAAACAAGATATGCTTGTGATGGATTATTAAATCAAAGATTAGACACTCCATATATAAAGTACAATAATAAATTTGAAAAAGCCTCTTGGGATGAGGTTTACAAAATTATCAAATCAAAAATAGAAAATGCGAACAAAGATAAAATTTGTGGATTTGTTGGTGATCTAACAAATATGGAGGCAAGTTTTATTTTCAAAGAATTTTTAGAAAGAACAATTGATACGAAAAAATATGATTTTAGATCCACAAAAAGATTTATCAACAATTCTAAAAGAGAAAATTATTTATTTAATTCATCGATAAATGGAATTGAAGAAGCAGATTTAATTTTGTTGATAGGTACAAACCCTAGATTTGAAGCAACAATGATTAATGCGAGAATTCGAAAAGCATATTTAAGTAATAATACCAGAGTTATTTCCTTAAATGATCTTGGAGACCTAACTTACAACTATCAAAGTTTAAATGGGAAGGTAAAAACCATCAAAGATATATTTGAAAATAATAATGAATTGTCAAAAGAAATTATTGAGTCAAAAAAACCAATGATTGTATTTGGTGAGTCTTTTTTTAAAATTAAATCAGCAAATTATTTATTTAATTTATCCAAAAAATTTTTATCCAAGAATAACAAATTGAATGATGATTGGAACCCAATTAACATATTATCAGTGGATGCAGCTACAGTTGGAAATTTAGATTTAGATATCATTGACAAAAATAATAAAATTCTAGATGAACTTAATGAAAATAAATTTGAAATTATTTTTTTACTTGGCCAAGATGATTTAGATTTTAAAAAGAAAGATGAATTTATTATTTATCAAGGAAGTCATGGAGATAGAGGTGCGGAAATTGCAGATATAATTTTACCAGGTGCTGCTTATACTGAACAATCTGGACATTACACTAACCTGGAAGGTAAATTACAAAAAGCCTATAAAGCATCTTACCCACCAGGTGATGCAAAAGAGGACTGGCAAATTATAAATGATCTCGCCGAGGTTATGAATAATAGAAAACTTTTTAATGATAAAGATGAACTCGAAAGTAGTATGTTTAATTATTTAAAAATGAATAAAGATCAGCAAACTTCAGAATTAGATCATGAATTAAATGAAAGCGATTTCTCTGATGAATTTTTAAAAGTTGATCATAAAGACTATTATTTTTCTAATGTTATTGCACGTTCATCAAAAACTATGCTTGAATGTAATAATGCAAAAATTGATTTAAAAAAAACAGGGACAGAAGGTTAATTCATGGAATACTTAAATATTATTTTTCAAGAAAGTTACAAAATTTTATTTTTATTAGTGCCTATTTTAGTTTCCGTTGCTATGATTGTGTGGTTAGATCGAAGAGTTTGGGCTTTTGTTCAAAAAAGACAAGGTCCAAATGTTGTTGGTCCATTTGGCTTGTTACAATCTCTAGCAGATGCCCTAAAATATATTTTCAAGGAAATTATAATACCTGCTAGTTCAAACAAAGTAATTTTTATTCTTGCTCCAATAATAACTATGACTCTAGCTCTAATAGCATGGGCTGTAATTCCTTTTGGAGTTGAACAGGTATTAGCAGATATAAATGTTGGAATTTTATATATTTTTGCTGTCTCATCATTGGGTGTGTATGGGATAATAATGGGTGGATGGGCATCGAATTCAAAATATCCTTTTTTAGGAGCAATTAGATCTGCTGCACAAATGGTATCTTATGAAGTATCGATTGGTATCATTATAATTAATGTCTTATTATGCGTTGGATCTCTAAACTTGAATGATATTGTAGTTGCTCAAAAAGAAATGTGGTTTGTAATACCATTATTTCCAATGTTTGTAATTTTTTTTATATCTGCTTTAGCTGAAACGAATAGACCACCCTTTGACTTACCAGAAGCAGAGGCCGAATTAGTTGCGGGTTACCAAACAGAATATTCTGGGATGATGTATGCAATGTTTTGGTTGGGAGAGTATGCAAATATTTTGTTAATGTGTGCACTAGGGTCAATTTTATTTTTAGGAGGCTGGTTATCTCCAATCGATCTTTATCCTTTTAATTTAATACCTGGTGCTCTTTGGTTAATTTTCAAAATTTTATTTTTATTTACTCTTTTTGCGTTGGTCAAAGCGATTGTTCCAAGATATAGATATGACCAACTTATGAGACTAGGTTGGAAAATATTTTTACCATTATCTTTAACTTATGTTGTTTTGACAGCAAGTTATCTTTTTTACTTTAATCTTTTACCTACAATATAAATGAAAATATCAAGATTTTTTAAAACAATATTAATGATCGATTTTATCAGTGGGCTTTTTATTGCTATTAAGGAACTTTTTAAATCAAAAAAAACAATAAATTATCCATTTGAAAAAGGCAAAATTAGTCCAAGATATAGAGGTGAACACGCATTGAGAAGATATCCTAATGGAGAAGAAAGATGTATAGCTTGTAAATTGTGTGAAGCTGTCTGTCCTGCTCAAGCAATTACAATTGAATCTGCCGAAAGAGCTGATGGAAGCAGAAAAACTACTCGCTATGATATTGATATGATGAAATGTATTTATTGTGGATTATGTGAAGAGTCTTGTCCCGTAGATGCAATTGTTCAAGGGCCAAATTTTGAATTTTCAACTGAAACTCGTGAAGAACTCTATTATACAAAAGAAAAGCTCCTAGATAACGGAGATAGATGGGAAAATGTTTTAGCGGCAAATATTAAATCAGACAATCCATACAGATAATTTATGATTGCACATGCAATATTTTTTTATGTTTTTTCTGTAATTGCAGTTATTTCCGCCATAATGGTAACTGTTTCTAAAAACACAGTTCATTCAGTTTTTTTTTTAATTCTTGATTTTATAAGTATATCTTGCCTCTTCATAATGATTGGTGCCGAATTTTTGGGGATGATTATGTTGATAGTTTATGTTGGGGCAGTTGCAGTGCTATTTTTGTTTGTCGTAATGATGCTTAATGTTGCTCAACAAAAAAATCAGTGGTTTGTTTCAAAAGATAGCTCAAGACATATTCCTATAGGATTATTAATAAGTGTAATAATTTTTTTTGAATTGATAATTGTAATAGGTGGATGGAAATATAAGCCTGATTTATTTAATTCTGCAAAATCATCACTAGAAAACGGGGTTAGTAACACTCATTCATTAGGTCAAGTTTTATACACTGATTATATACATGTGTTTCAAATTAGTGGGATGATACTTTTGATTGCTATGATAGGAGCAATAGTCCTTACTTTTAGACAAAGAGAGGGTGTTAAAAAACAAAGTTATTTAAAACAAATATCTAGAGAAAGGACTGAAGGTGTGGAATTACTTGAAGTTGCGTCTAACAAAGGAGTAAAAATAGATGATTGATATAGGTTTAGGTCATTATTTAACTTTAGGTGCTGTTATTTTTAGTATTGGAATAATTGGTATATTTCTTAATAGAAAAAATATTATTGTAATCTTGATGAGTATTGAACTTATCTTATTAGCTGTAAATATTAATTTAGTATCTTTTTCAATTTATTTAGGAGATCTTTCTGGTCAAGTGTTTACTCTCTTTATACTAACTGTGGCTGCAGCTGAGGCTGCAATTGGTCTTGCTATCATAGTTGTTTATTTTAGAAACTCAGGAACTATTCGAGTAGAGGAGATAGATAAACTAAAAGGTTAAAATGGAAATTTCAATTATAGCATTACCATTAATTGCTTCAATTATCTCAGGATTTTTTGGAAAATTAATAGGAGATAGAAGTTCAGAAATTATTACTAGCCTATTGGTATCTATTTCAGCAATTTTTTCTGTCCTCGTTTTGTATGAGGTTGTTGTTAATCAATATCAAGAGAACATCATAATAGCTACATGGATTAGCTCTGGATCGCTTGAAGTAAATTGGTCAATGAAGATTGACTCATTATCTGCTGTGATGTTAGTTGTTGTTACATCAGTTTCTGCCTTAGTTCATATTTATTCAATTGGTTATATGTCTCACGACCCGCACAAACCAAGATTTATGGCTTACTTATCCTTATTTACATTTGCAATGCTGATGTTAGTTACTGCGGATAATTTCATTCAATTATTTTTTGGTTGGGAAGGTGTAGGTTTATGTTCGTATTTTTTAATAGGATTTTGGTTTAAAAAAGAGTCGGCAAACAAAGCTGCAATTAAAGCATTTGTAGTGAATAGAGTGGGTGATTTTGGGTTTGCTCTAGGAATATTTTTAATCTTTTATTTATTTGGAACAGTAAATTATTCTGAGGTTTTTAATAAAATTCCAAACATTACAGATAAAGATTTGGTATTTTTAGGTATCACATTTAATGCTGTAGATTTGATTTGCTTACTTTTATTCATTGGTGCAATGGGTAAATCAGCACAAATTTTACTTCATACCTGGTTACCAGACGCCATGGAGGGACCAACACCTGTTTCTGCCTTAATTCATGCCGCCACTATGGTAACAGCAGGAGTTTTTCTAGTTGTAAGGTGTTCACCAATTTATGAATACTCTGATCTAGCTTTAAATATTATTACAATTATTGGTATGAGTACTGCATTCTTTGCTGCAACAGTAGCTTTGGTACAAAATGATATCAAAAAAATAATTGCGTATTCTACTTGTAGCCAATTAGGTTATATGTTTTTTGCCACTGGAGTGGGAGCATATAATGTTGCAATGTTTCATTTATTCACTCACGCGTTTTTTAAAGCATTATTATTTTTAGGATCTGGTTCAGTTATTCATGCTTTTAAAGATGAACAAAATATAAATAATATGGGTGGAGTGTGGAGAAAACTTCCATACACTTATTCACTAATGATTATAGGAACGCTAGCTTTAACGGGGTTTCCATTTTTGTCTGGCTTTTATTCTAAAGATGCAATAATTGAATTTGCTTATTTGAGAGGAAATACAACTGGTTATTATGCTGCTGGTATAGGTATTTTTACAGCATTTCTTACATCAATTTATTCTTGGAGATTAATTTTCAAAACTTTTCATGGTGAGTATAATAATAAAGTGATTAAGATAGATGAGACGCACGAGTCTCCTATCGTGATGTTGATACCTCTAATTTTATTATCAATTGGTGCAATATTTGCAGGATTTTTATTTAAAGAATTATTTATCGGTCATGAAAGTTTAAATAATTTTTGGCGTGACTCATTATTTTTTCTAAAACCATTAAGCACTGATCACCCACCACTATGGTTTTTGTTGCTTACTCCAACTTTGGTAATATTATCTATTCCACTAACATATTATTTATTTGTTAAAAATAGAAATTTACCTGAACGATTAGCTAGTATAAATAAACCGCTTTATCAATTTTTGTTAAATAAATGGTATTTTGATGAACTTTATGATGTTTTATTTGTTACACCATCAAAAAAATTAGGTTTATTTTTATGGAAGTTCTTTGATGTGAAAATTATCGATGGGTTTGGTCCAGACGGTATTTCGTCGATGATCAAAAAATTTTCAGTAAAAGCTAATAAATTTCAAAGTGGGTATATATATCAATATGCTTTTGTAATGTTACTTGGTTTTTCTGCTTTATTAACATTCTTAATTGTAAAATAATGGACTTTCCTATTCTATCCTCTTTGATTTTATTACCATCGATTGGAGCTTTATTTTTATTTTTTACCAAAAGTGATAAAAAAAATAATT